>NZ_JAFBBG010000029.1 GCF_016907055.1 Paracholeplasma morum | reverse complement strand
TCAAAGGTGGTACCTATGTGTCCTAGAAAATCATAGCAGTGCAGGAGGGCTTATGGGAATTGCATTAATCTTTACTACTTTTAGTGGAACATTTCTAGCTGTTTGGGCTGCTTCTCTACTTTGGAAACATCATCCTTCATACAAGTATGGATTCATTCCTGTTCTTTCAATGGTTGTAGTAGGTTTTATTATGATGGGAATATTCTCTCTTTATAGACCAAATAGGTTGTCCTTAGAAACTTATATTCTGATTCTTTATGGATGTTCAATCCTATATTTCATTATTCAACTATACGTTGTTTACAAAATTATTCGGAAACATCGATATTAATTATCGGCATTTGAAGTTAACAATGTGATTGTTAGAACAAATTTGATAGGTTGAATGACTGAGCGACTTCGGTCGCTTTTTACTTGCTATTTTGTCTCTTTAGAGTGATATATATTACTAACCATAGGAGGTAATCTGTATGTACAAAATTGGAGACAAAATTAGAATCATTAGCATGAAGGGTGAAGACCATTACAACGGTCGTGAAGGAATCATTGAATACATAGACGGACTTGATCAACTACATGGAACTTGGGGTGGATTAGCAATTATTCCTGCAGAGGATTTGATTGAAGTCATAAACATTGAGGTATTAGAATGAGCAAACTAAGTGGGGTATTAAAATGTCAAGATTAAAAGAAGTGAATATGGAAGTTGAGCGACTTAGGTCGCTTTTTTCATCAGTTGATGAAACCAAAACACAACTAGTTGACAGCTTAATTGAGCAAGCTGCATTCATGAAAGTCGAACTTGGGATCCTTCAGGAACAAATAAGAAAACATGGAGCTGTACAGGTATCAAATAAAGGGGCTCAAAGACAAACTGAAGCAGCCAAGTATTACACTAAACTAGTGAATGCGTATGGAACAGTCATAAAAACGCTAAATTCTATAATGGGTAAAAACATTATTGATGAAGATGATGAGTTTGACAAGTTCATAGGCAGAATGTCAGAATGAACCATTTACTGAAGTATTATGATGAGATACAAAAGGGTGCTCTGCTACGGAAAAGTGGGACACATAGGTACCACCTAAAAGAACATATTGTATAATATAAAAATATAAGGAGCAGAAAGCTATGAATGAGT
>NZ_JAFBBG010000028.1 GCF_016907055.1 Paracholeplasma morum | reverse complement strand
ACCGTAGGGACTACGGGGATAGCCTATTGAGTCACTGGCGGGTACGCTGGTTTGGATAGGAAGCCCCCACTTCGATTAAGTGGTGGGTAGTTCACTGTAAGCTTCACGTGATTCAAAATACACTTTGACAATGATAGAATCAAAGTCTTTATTGGTTTCATTTATAAGGACTTCACGTTTGACAAAACCATCGACTTTTTGGAGAATAAATGGTTTTTGATAACGTTCAAGAATGGCTTGTTTGTGGCCTTTTTCAAATTTTTGGCGCTGTTCAATAATATACAAGGATATCCCTACTTTCTAAGTTAATTATAGCAACTAGCTCAGAGGGGTTCAAAAATAACACTCTATATTCTAAACAGTAACCATTATTGTCTAAATAACATTGAATAATTCATAATAATCAGTATAATGATAGTGTTAATAAAGGAGACGACAATGAAAAATATATTTATTAAAGCCATTTATGCAGGGATGCTAATTGGTATTGCTGCATTAGCGTATTTATCATTAGAAAATGCGATAGTTGGAGCCACTTTGTTCTCATTTGGCCTTCTAGTAATCGTTACAAGCGGGTATTATTTATACACAGGTAAAGTGGGATATTTAGTTAGAGAAAAAAAATACTTTAAGACAGTACTGTTTACGTTATTAGGTAATATCGTGGGGACCCTTTTTATTGCTTTACTCGCACGTGTAGCCTTACCTAATCTCGCAGACAAAGCTTTGTTGCTAGTTGAATATAAAATGAGAAATGATCTGCTAGACGTTCTAATACTGTCTGTACTATGCGGGATGATGATGTACTTAGGTGTTGAAGGGTATCGTAAGACTCAAAACGATGTTGCTAGGGTATTCTTAGTGATTTTTGCAGTCGTAATATTCATCCTATCTAAGTTTGAACATAGCATTGCGAATATGGTCTATTTCTTTTTAAGCTTTAGCATCTCTTTCAAAACGATCCTTTATTTAATCGTTATGATTATCGGGAATGGCTTAGGTGCGACATTGCTTTGCCATTTAGATAATCTAGCTGAAAAAAAATAAAAAAAGTGTGTTGAAAAACACTAACTTATGGTTTATACTAATTACAGTTTAGGTCCTTTAACTTTTGCCCGTGAGCAAAAGAAGGTATAGCTAAAACCATACCATAATGATAAGGATGATATGATACCTCTAAAGTAGACACAGGAAATAATATAAAGAAATATATATTATTACTGTTAATACTTGGAGGTATTTTATTTTGAGAAAAAAC
>NZ_JAFBBG010000027.1 GCF_016907055.1 Paracholeplasma morum | reverse complement strand
ATTGTCATCAGTTTTTGGATGGTGAGATGTTGTCTTTGTTAAGATATCAATCCTACACGTGACCAACACTCTTCACCACTCGTCAGAAAAAAAAATCCATAAACACTCGTAATTTAAAAGAAGTGAACATATGTACAAATTTGTTTGATATGTAGTTGTTTTAAATAAGAGGACTAATTTGGTAACAGGTGATTTATTCGCCTCTTTGTTCTCATTATTTTATGTTAAGGGCTTCAAACTATTCGACACCTAAACAAACATTTGATAAAATGAAGTAAAGTGAGGTGCCTATGAAAAAAGAAAACCATCTAACATTTTTAAAAGACGTATTTTTATGTTCTTTAGGATCTTATGGTGGCCCAGAAGCTCATTATGGTGTGTTTCAGTCTTACTTAGTCAAGAAGAAAGGCTATTTAAGCGAAGATGAACTCAGTGAACTTATCGGGCTTTATACGTTAGTACCTGGTCCTAGTAGTACTCAAACCATCACTGCGATAGGTTATCATGTCGGTGGTAAAAAACTTGCAATCTTAAGTTTTCTTGTGTGGGCATTGCCTGCGATTGTGATTATGGGACTATTTGGATTATTCTTTGGAGTCATTAAATCTATCGGCAGATTGAATGACATGATTCAGTTCTTACCAGCTGTTGCCATAGGGTTTATCTTATATGCAGGGATCAATATGACCCTGAAGATAGGAAAGAATAAAAGTAATATCTTGTTATATACTGTGATGTTAGCACTATCCTACTTCTTAGTCAGTTATTCGATGTGGATAATTCCAGGGTTACTATTGCTTGGAGGGTTATACCAATTGCTCACCCACTATGATCATTCTAAACTGTTGAAGACTTCAATCAAACTCAATTATTGGATAGTGATTAGCGTTATCGGTATTGCCATATTCAATGAGATAATGGTTATTGTATTTGATCAAACATTAATCACTTTGCTAGTCTCATTTTACCGATATGGGTATCAGGTTATTGGGGGTGGACAAGTGGTCATTCCGTTAATGATTACTGACTTAGTCCAAACTGGGTTAATCAGTCTTGAAGACTTCCTAGCTGGATACGCGATTGACCAAGCCATCCCAGGACCATTATTCAGTTTTGCGTCATTTATAGGGTCAAGGGCATTTAGCGATTCACCTTATGCTTTATTGATTGGGATTTTATCCTCTTTAAGTATATTTTTACCGGGAATTCTATTGGTGTTTTTCATTTATCCCTTATGGAAACAAGCCAGAAATTTAACTCATGTTAAGCATTTCCTAAAAGGGATTACGATTACGGCCT
Source organism: Paracholeplasma morum (assembly GCF_016907055.1). Classification (NCBI taxonomy): domain Bacteria; kingdom Bacillati; phylum Mycoplasmatota; class Mollicutes; order Acholeplasmatales; family Acholeplasmataceae; genus Paracholeplasma; species Paracholeplasma morum. Next base: position 297 of record NZ_JAFBBG010000027.1, on the reverse strand, counting down.
CATCGGTGGTTATGACAACAGGCATTAAACAAGTGATTAACTTAGATGGTGAGTTTGTCTTATATGGGATATTAGGGTTAACACTGGTATTACTGTTAACCAAGAAAATCAGTGCCCCACTCATTGTTGTATTAGTCTTACTAATAGGTTTAATATTCTAGGAGGATTATGAGCTACGATAGATTGTACCAAATGCCTTTTAGTGAACTACCCACCACTTAATCGAAGTGGGGGCTTCCTATCCAAACCGATGTACCCACCAGTGACTCAATAGGCTATCCCCGTAGTCCCTACGGT
>NZ_JAFBBG010000026.1 GCF_016907055.1 Paracholeplasma morum | reverse complement strand
ACCGTAGGGACTACGGGGATAGCCTATTGAGTCACTGGTGGGTACATCGGTTTGGATAGGAAGCCCCCACTTCGATTAAGTGGTGGGTAGTTCACCCTCACTTCAACAATCCATCATGAACTTCGGGATTTTAATGGTTCAAGGGTTAGTCAATTCCTTTGGAGTGTTAGTAATGGCTGCGTTTGCGATAGGGGTTAAGATTGATCAGTTTGCTTATATGCCTTTACAAGATTTTGGGAATGCATTTTCGATTTATGTTTCTCAAAATAAAGGGGTTAAGCAATATAAAAGAATCCATCAAGGGTTTAAAAGTGCACTTTTGATCTCAAGTGTATTCTCAAGTCTCATTACTGGGTTAGTCTTTATATTCTCAAAGGACTTAATCCATATTTTTACAAACGACAATGAAGTCATAAGTATTGGGATTACTTATTTAAGAACAGAAGGACTATTCTATTTTCTTATTGGATATTTATTCATTTTTTATGGGTTATACCGTGGCTTAGGAAAATTGAGCACCTCGATTGTATTAACTGTTACTTCCTTAGGACTTAGGGTATTAATCGCCTATCTATTGGTCTTTATCTTAAAAGACTACAAGGCCATCTGGTTTAGCATTCCAATAGGATGGTTCCTGGCAGATTTGTTGGGATTTGTCATCTATGAGAAGAACAAGTTGTCGCTTCAAAATGAACTTAATGAAGGACTTGCTTATTAGTCATCATCATATAAAAACCCCTCTATCACGCTGATAGAGGGGTTTACTTTACTTGTTTTCTTTACTGGATTCTATACGAATGATTTCAAATTTATCCATCCAACCTTTACCTTGTCGTAGTTTAATATCAAAGAAACCAACCACGCCAATGATGATGGCTCCAATTAAGTCTAGGATTAAGTCTTTCATTGTATCGAATAAAGCTTGTTGACCGATGTAGTCCTCTTTGGTATAAATATTTGCATATCGTTGTGAGTTTCCTCCGGCTAATGAGTCAAATGAGAATTCAGCAATCTCCCATAAAGCACCGACAGCTAACGCAAAACAAATTGCGAATACGGCACTGAAAAAAGGGCTCATCAAGACATTGATTTTCTCATGTTGATTTAATAAATTCACAAGCGAGAATCCTACTAAGGCGATTAATCCACCACTAATGAAATGTAAGAGAGAATCCCACCAAGTGAATCGTGAATAGAATCTGCCAATCTCACCAAGTAAGATGTGTGATGCAGCAAACAATATGAAAAGTACCTCAATCGTACTTGGGATATCCACTTTCCAAGTTTTAGAGACAAAGTTTGGGATAAAAGTAATAATAAGAAGTAATAAAGATTGGAACGTAACGTAGATATCACGGCTCACATCTTGATCGCTTCTTCGTGTAAAGATGATTTCTAATATAGCTGCAAAAAAGATTAAGATGAGTAGTATTCTTAGAGATAGGTAAAATATCTCAGTTTTTGTACGCTTTTTTTTCATGGTGGCCTCCTGTTAATAAACAATACTATTATACAGTAACAAGACCTAATTTGACCAAATAACTTATAATAAACGATTATTTTTTCTGATAATATAGTCATAATTACAAACAACACTTAATCGATAGACTAAATTATTTTATTTTTGATACTAAAAAACAAATTATAAGTTATTATGTGAATGTATTATCGAAAGGTGTGTTTATATGGAGACGATCGGAAAGAGATCTATTGGAAACGTATGTTTAATTGTTTCTGTTGGACTTTTGATTTTGCCTGTATTTTGATATCCAGTCGTTATGGAACCAGAAGTTGCAGTAAACGATAGAGTGCCATTTGCATTTACAATACTAGGGATGATTTTATATTTTGTTTATGTGATTTTTCATTTCGCACGACCTAAAACCTTAGTTCAAACAGATGGGTCTTACATCTACTTGATTCAAAAAAAAACTGACGAGTGGTGAAGAGTGTTGGTGAAATCACCGATGCTTCTCCAAAATGTCAGTAATGCCTTTATCATTTAAAAACGTTTGATA
>NZ_JAFBBG010000025.1 GCF_016907055.1 Paracholeplasma morum | reverse complement strand
AAATATCTAAGTACCTGCAGGAAAAGAAAGTAACAACGATTCTACTAGTAGCGACGAGCGAACGTGGAGGAGCCAGCTTACATAATAGTTACAAAACCATAATATAGACGAGCTGCATGGGAAGGCAGACCAAAGAGGGTGAGAGTCCCGTAGTCGAAATGTTGTGGACTAGGTAAGCAAGAAGTAGGGCGGGACACGAGAAATCCCGTTTGAAGATCGGAGGACCATCTCCGAAGGCTAAATATGTCTTAGTGACCGATAGTGAACCAGTACCGTGAGGGAAAGGTGAAAAGAACCCCGGGAGGGGAGTGAAATAGAACCTGAAACTGTGTGCTTACAATTAGTTAGAGCACGTTAATGTGTGATAGCATGCCTTTTGTAGAATGAACCGGCGAGTTACGTTATAGAGCAAGGTTAAGCCTAGAGGGGTGGAGCCGAAGCGAAAGCGAGTCTGAATAGGGCGAATAAGTTGTATGACGTAGACCCGAAACCGGGTGAGCTAGCCATGAGCAGGTTGAAGTTTATGTAAGAGTAAATGGAGGACCGAACCAGGACACGTTAAAAAGTGTTTGGATGACTTGTGGCTAGGGGTGAAATTCCAATCGAACTCGGAGATAGCTGGTTCTCCCCGAAATAGCTTTAGGGCTAGCGTTAACAGAAGGTTTTATGAAGGTAGAGCACTGAATGTGTGATGGCCCCACCTCGGGGTACTGAGCCCAATCAAACTCCGAATGTCATAAAATAAGGTTAGCAGTCAGACTGTGGGTGATAAGGTTCATGGTCAAGAGGGAAAGAGCCCAGATCGCCAGATAAGGTCCCAAAATTCATACTAAGTGGCAAAGGAAGTGGAGATGCACAAACAACTAGGAGGTTGGCTTAGAAGCAGCCATCCTTTAAAGAGTGCGTAATAGCTCACTAGTCGAGTGACTCTGCGCCGAAAATGTACCGGGGCTAAGTATGATACCGAAGCTGCGAATTTGGATAATATCCAAGTGGTAGGGGAGCGTTCTAACAGCGGTGAAGCTAGATCGGAAGGACTAGTGGAGCGGTTAGAAGTGAGAATGCCGGTGTAAGTAACGAAAAGACAGGTGAGAATCCTGTCCGTCGAAAACCCAAGGTTTCCAGGGGAAGGTTCGTCCGCCCTGGGTAAGTCGGGGCCTAAGGTGAGGCTGAGAAGCGTAGCCGATGGATAGCAGGTAGAGATTCCTGCACTAGTATATAAACTGATGGAGTGACAAAGCAGGCTAACGTCCGCCCCTTAATGGATTGGGGACAAGGAACTAGGGCTGTCGTGTAGGCAAATCCGCACGGCGAGGCTGAGGTTCGGTAGGTAAAGGATGATGACGTCAAACTTTCTAGAAAAGCTTCTAGGGTTAATTTATGTACTACCCGTACCGCAAACCGACACAGGTGGGTAGGAAGAGAATTCTAAGACGCGCGAGAAAACCCTTGTTAAGGAACTCGGCAAAATGACTCCGTAACTTCGGGATAAGGAGGACTTTTAATGAAAAAAGAAAGTCGCAGAGAATAGGCCCAAGCGACTGTTTATCAAAAACACAGGTCTCTGCAAAACCGTAAGGTGAAGTATAGGGGCTGACACCTGCCCGGTGCTGGAAGATTAAGAGGAGAGGTCAAGCAATGAAGCCTTGAATTGAAGTCCCAGTAAACGGCGGCCGTAACTATAACGGTCCTAAGGTAGCGAAATTCCTTGTCAGGTAAGTTCTGACCCGCACGAAAGGTGTAACGATTTGGGCACTGTCTCAACAAGGGACTCGGTGAAATCAAGCTGCCGGTGAAAACGCCGGCTACCCGCGACAGGACGAAAAGACCCCATGGAGCTTTACTGTAGCTTGATATTGATATACTGTGTACTATGTACAGGATAGGTGGGAGACTAAGAAACTAGGACGTTAGTCTTGGTGGAGTCGACGTTGGGATACCACCCTTGGTGCATGGCGTATCTAACTTGTGGATGTGTAATCCAAAGGACAGTGTCTGGTGGGCAGTTTGACTGGGGCGGTCGCCTCCCAAAGAGTAACGGAGGCGCCCGAAGGTACCCTCAGAATGGTTGGAAATCATTCGTAGAGCGCAAAAGCATAAGGGTGCTTGACTGCGAGA
>NZ_JAFBBG010000024.1 GCF_016907055.1 Paracholeplasma morum | reverse complement strand
CAAGGTAGAGTTTATTCATCCGTTAAGTTTGAGAAGACACATCAAACATATCCAATCACCAGATCAATGAGTCGAGCAGGAACGCCTACAGATAATCCAGTCATTGAATCACTTATTGGATGGATCAAAGGTGATTTGAAACACTATCTAAAATTACATGACTTTGGTGATATCAAAAAAGCTATAGAAATCTATGTAGATTATTTTAATCATCATAGAGTAGCTTATCGATTAGATTACTTAACACCAGTTGAATATCGAACTATAAAAGGCTTTAATTAAAAAAGCCACACATCTAGAAAATGATGTATGATAAAATATAAGTATCAAGGATATAATAATATCACTTTTTATTTATCAAAGGTGGTACCTATGTGTCCTAGAAAATCATAGCAGTGCATACGATATACACCACAACCTGTTCTTTTTCTTCTTATCTTTCATTTGATGCCTCCTGCATATATATTAGTTTACACCAAGTACAGGTTTTTGGTATCAGTTCAGAAAAATGGGTGGGAAAGTACTTTACTTTCTAACCTTATTTTCATTAAAATCGAGGCTTATGAGATATAAATAAACGGCCTCTATAGTATAAAAATTAAACACGTGAACCTATTTTATTAATGGATGAAATAAAGTAAAATAACGAATATAACATAAAAAAACACAGAATATTATCGAAAATGTGTTAATTCTACCATTTTTCAATGCGGTATAGATTAGCCATATCTGGACATGTTATAATGACTTCTTAAATAGGTTTATAATGAATAAGAGGTAATATATATGAAAAGTAACAAAAGCGCAAAAATAATTAAACGCACAATCCAAAATAAGGGATTAGATTTAAATACAATCATGATTGAACTCGATTTATCACATGAGAGCTTATCCGTTTTTTTAGAGGGTAAGGGCAGTAAGGCAGATATTGAGTATCAAGTATTTGCGAGGCATTTAGATTTATCAGAAATTTTGTTAGGAGAAAAAGTCACAAAAGAAGAAGGTAGGGTTACTAATCCCTTGACATTTTTTGTCCCTTCTAAAAAACGATGTAAGAAGATTTTCAAGGGCATCAAGATCATTTGGAAATCGACCTTTTCGAAACGGTCGAAACAAGAAAAACTCAACGATTTATCTCAAGTTTTTTTGGGTATTAAACCAAAAAAACCTTACCTATTTATGAAGGTATTCTCAGTTTTGTTTCTAATAGCAGTTATCAACGCATTAACCGCAAATATTTTAGTCTTAACCATACTAACAACAAGTAGTTTGTTCATTCTTGCGATGGCAATATTGTTGTTTGAGCTAGATAACGAAGACTTTAAAATGCTTGATTTCGTTATGTACATTATCTATGGAGGGATACTATCAATCGGACTAACACACCTAATCAGAGAAATAACAAGTTATCCTGAGGGGTTCTATGGCGATGTTGTAACGGGTCTTGTCGAAGAAGCAGCGAAGTTCATCATCGTGATGTTTATCTTGAAGAAGTTGCGTGTTAAGCATGTTTTCACAGGTGTTTTAATCGGGTTTGCTGTTGGTGCAGGGTTTGATATTTTTGAGACAGCAGAATATGGTATGAATGCATTTCTTGAATCAGGTTCTTATGAAGATATGGCGGTTACACTTTGGGTAAGAAGTATATTTGCATTAGGTATCGGACATCACTTTTGGACAGCAATTTTGTCAGGTATTTTTATCGGATTAAATTGTTACGAAAAAATCTCGCTAAAAATAGTATTTCACCCTATTATGATACTTAGTTATTTAGGCGTGTCACTTTATCATGCAGCATGGAATTATAACAGTTCTATTTGGATTCAACTAAGTATGGTATTAGTCGGCATTTATACGTTTACTAGTTTGGTCGCTTATGCATTAGAATTACAAAAAAAGCGATTTTCTACAGTTGTAGCATCAGATAGTGGTCGCGTATTTTTATCATAGTCATATTGACTTAAATACGGTTTTACGTGATATCTATAAAACAAGTCTCTTCGCAAATCTATTCGCTCTTTGCGAACGGTGTCGAAGCGACTTTATTAATGATCATTCCACCTATGTTAAACATTTGGACATTTGATGTATCACTTTATCGTGGTATTGTACTATTGGTTGTTGCAAGTCCATGTGCCCTAGTAGCATCAGTTACACCGGTCATGCTTGCGGCGATGAGTCATGCAACTAAACAAGGAGTTCTTATCAAAGGATCAGTTGCTATTCAACAACTTTCCAATGTAAAGACTATATTCTATGATTAGACAGGAACAATTACCTATGGTATGTCACAGGTGGAAGATATTGAAGTGTTAGATGGCAATCAGCAAGAGATATACAAGATTATTTACCAAATTGAAGAACAGTCAAATCATCCTCTGGCTAAAGCTGAACTGATACCAAAAACCTGTACTTAGTGTAAACTAGAATATATGCAGGAGGCATCATATGAAGGATAAAAAGAAAAACCACCCAAAATGGATGGTTTGGAGTTAAGAAAGAGAACACATTCGATAGGTAAATTTGCGTTTTACAAATTCACGAGCATTAGCAATCGCTAGTGCTTTTTCTATTACTACAAATGAATCAATCAATATATCATTTTCATAAAATTGAACTTGATATAAAGTTTCATTCCATCTGCCGTAAGTCGTGCCACTTTCAATAAATGCTCTTTTTGATAGGTATCTATTATGATAGTTTTTCATAAGTTTAAAATCTGGATAAAATTCATTCATAAGGGTAACCTCCTTGGCTTGTTTGTATTTAAACTTAATAACTTAGATTATGCAAGTCTTTAATAATCTTTAATTGGTAAGAAGATAGAACTGATCTTAGGATTGGTTCTTTTTGCTTTTGTATGCTCTGAGCCAACCCATGAAAAATGATATAAGCGGTAAAATCCATGTGAGCTGGTAATGAACCTACTGCATAAGCAGTGCGAGAAATAGTCGTAGTTCCTCTATAGTCTTTAGAAACGAGGACTGATGATGAGAAAGGATAATTATCAAAAATGGAAGACTGATGGTACCTTGGAATCCAAACTAAAACTTATAAAAGAACTAGCAGGCCGTTCATGTGGTATGGGCGTGATTGCATCTGAACTTGGTATGGCTGAAAACTCGTTGTATGCACTTAGAAAAAAATATAAAGACGTAGATAAAGCATACGAAGATGGTAGAAATTTACTTAAGAAAATGATATATTAATGGCTTGTTTTAAGATTGGTTTAAATGCTAATTATGCGGTGCGTAAAACTAGTCAAGGGTGCGTAAAATAATACAGGGGTGCGTGATTTTTGGTAGGGATGCGTTGTTGTATCAAAATAGGTCAACAAATACATATTAGCACGACAGTGTAGATACAATAGTATCGACTTTAATGATTAGGAAAATAGGGAGATAATCCCTTTTTTCTTTATAATAATACCGATCTCTTTTAGGTTTAGCTTTGTGAGTTTAATCGCGCTATCGAAAATGTTAGTATAAAAACACAAAAGGTCAATAAAAAAACGAATGCATAACAAAAACACAATTGATCAAACTGAATTTTTTAAGTTATATTGTGCCGTTATCGGCATAATATTGACAGATTTAAAAATCAATGATATACTAATATTGTGCCGATAACGGCATAATAGGAAGGTGAAATAATGGAATACAAAAATATATCTTATTTTGCAACGAAATGGCACATTAAAGAAAGAAGAATTCGAATACTTTGCACAGAGGGTAGAATTCATGGTGTGAAAAAAGTTGGTAAAACTTGGCTTATACCAGACGATTCACAAAAGCCAATTGATAAAAGATTTAAACAAGTTAATGACTTGTTTTTTGATTCGATAGATTTTAATATTATTGATGAAAAAAAGGATATAATTGATTCCCATCGACCATTCTCTCAAAACATGACTAGACAATTAAGAGATAAACTAATTATTGAATGGACTTATAATTCTAATGCAATTGAAGGTAATACACTTACCTTATCAGAAACAAAAGTAGTCTTAGAAAATGGCATAACAATTAAAGGGAAACCATTAAAAGATCATTTAGAGATTATTAATCACAAAGAAGCAATTGAATACATTGAAGATCTAGTCAGCAAAAACGTTAAACTTTCAGATTACGATATTAGATCTGTTCATTATTTGATTTTGAAAGAAATTGATTCTACTAATGCTGGTAAATATAGAAATGAAAATGTGTTTATCAGTGGCGCTAAGCATGTGCCACCAGTATACATGAATGTTCCATATAAAATGCAGAATCTAATTGATCAGTATCAAAGTTGGAAAGATTTTCATCCTGTAGTAAGAGCTTGTTTCTTACATGGAGAGTTTGTAAAAATTCACCCATTTATTGATGGTAATGGTAGAACAGCAAGACTTTTATTAAATTTTGAACTCATTCAAAGTGGCTATCCACCAGTCGTAATCAAAACAGAAAATAGAGCAGATTATTATGGTGCACTAGATAAAGCGCATACAACAAATAATTATACAGATTTTATTAAAATTATTGTTGACTTGGTTAATGAGTCAGAGAATTTATACTTATATTTGATCGGTTAAGGATAAAAGGAGAAATATGAAAAAAATACTTATAGTCTCTTTTAATAGAAATGCTTGATGTCAAATAAAGTTCACATTACATAAACAAGAATAGCCTATTTATCTATGTAATAGCAATCGTGTCAAAATTTGTAGTTAAGACAATGAGTAATTTATAAAACGGGAGGACATGGATGATGAAAAAAACACTTATAGTCACAGTTTTGCTTTTTTGTGTTTTGATTCTAACATCTTGTGATTACCCAGAAAAATCATTTCAAGCATTAGATAGAGAATCTATTCCCAAAGAGGTAACTAGAGATTTCCAATTAGAAAGAGGCGTATATTCACCTTTTGTTTGGACTTCTGATAGCGATGCGATTGTAATCAGTGGCAATGACGCCATCGTTAATCAAAAAGAAGAAAATATCGTGGTCACTATTACTGCAACCATCAATAAGAAAAGTGAAAGCTTTGTAATTATCGTATTGAAGATTGGTAGTCCATTGTCCAAAAGAGAAAAGGCTATGGATATCGCGGTTTATTTAAATGAAACCTATAAAGAAATAGATGGGGATTTATTAGAACTACCTAATGAAATGAATGGAATATATATCAAATACCATCTTGACTTGTTTCAATCGTCTTACGGATACAAAAGTGATGAACATAAGACCTATTTATCGTCTAGTTTCAGATCTAGCGGAGCCAAAATTAGTATAGCAATCTCATTTTATGATGACGTTGAGATGAATCCAAGTAGCCGAGTATATGACGCATATTTAGACTTGATTGCCCACCCTATCAAAAATGATGATCCTTTCTTGTTGGCGTTTCTAGAAATTAATACAAAAAACTATTCATTTACCAATCACTTAAGATATCAAGTAGGCATAACGCAATTAAAAGTTGGAGATGTAATAGAGTTTGGAAACAGCGAAGCATTTGATGTAAAACTTCATTTAAATAGAGATGAATATTTCCTTAAATTAGATGAAAACAAATATGAGATTATTAAGCGTTTTAGAGATAACATTAGTGAACTAGCCTTTCTAACCATCACAATAGATGGTGTGTCTAAAACCGTTTTTGTCCATATGTATATGTAAATTTGGTTAAACTCTATAGAACCGTTCTATAACCCTATAAATCATTAGTTGACTTCAAAGGGGCTTTTGTTTTGTAATCTGTGTGTCCCATACGATTAAGAAGTGTTAGAAGAACGGTATTACTATGCACAAAAATCCTCGTTATCGGAGATAGACTTACGGGTATCAATGGTATATAATAAGAAATAAAAATCGATAGGATTATCACCACATTAACTATTTGTTGAAGATATTGTCTATATAAATATAGAGTTTAACTTGTGATAATCGACTCGTTAGTATAGGGAGAAAATATGATCATTGTTTATGTTATAGATAATTACGGTGAATTCTCGAATGGTACTACCATGACTGCCAAACGCTCTAAAGAACATTTGGAAGCTAAAGGTCATACAGTCAGGATTGTTACAGCTGGTGACTACGAAGAAAAGGGAATTTACCGGCTAAAAAAGCGAAATATACCACTTGTTTCTTATGTAGCTCAAAAACAAAATACCTATTTTGCTAAGCCAGATAAGAAAGTGTTTGAAGAAGCCTTTAAAGATGCCGATATTGTGCATTTTTTCTGTCCATTTAAAGTAAGTATTGAAGGTGTTAAATATGCGAAGAAACTTGGAATTCCAGTATCAAGTGCCTTTCATTTTCAACCGGAACATGTAACGTATGGAATGGGTTTAGGTAGATTAGGTAGACCACTAGCTTGGTTTATATATAAATTAATCAAACATAGGTTTTACAAACATGTCAAACATGTCCATTGTCCAAGTCAGTTTATTGCTGATGAAATCAAACGTCAGAACTATAAGAATGTTGCCCATCCTATAACCAATGGCGTTGAAGACAAATTCTTTACAACCACTGACAGAAGTACACAATCAAAAATACAAATATTATCAATCGGTCGATATGCGTTAGAGAAAAGACAGGATACCATCATCAAAGCAATTCATAAGTCCAAGTATAAAGATCAGATTGAGGTGCTTTTTGCTGGGTTAGGCCCAAGGAAAAAGTATCTTGAACGTCTAGCTAAAAGACTTAAAGTAAATGCTAGATTCGATTTTTTCTCACAAGAAGACTTGATTAGTCAAATCAAAGCATCCACTTTATATATTCATGCTGCAGACGTGGAAATCGAAGGCATTAGTGCTCTAGAAGCGATTGCAAGTGGATTAGTTCCTATTATCGCAACCGCTAAGAAGACTGCAACTAAGCAGTTTGCTTTAGACGATAGAAGTCTATTTAAAGCAAAAGACTATAAAACACTCGCCAAAAAGATTGATTATTGGTTAGAAAATAAAGAAGAACGTTTGAAAATGGGTCCAGTCTATCAAGACCATATTAGAAACTATGGTATTAATAACGCGATTAATCTACTAGAAGAAATGTTTAAGGAAACCATCAAAGATAAAAATAAAGAACTCTCTGTGAAGACAAATGATGGTAAAAAAGTTAGAAAGCATTACGAAAAATCAAGGATTAAACGAACAGGCAGTGGACTGTTTTACTATGGGTTTGCAGTACCAGTATTAGGCTTTTACTTTTACTTATTTAGAGGTCTTAGAATTAAAGGACGCAAGCAACTAAAACACATAGATAGTGGCGCGATTATGATATCAAATCACGTTCACAAACTAGACTCAGTGATGAATGCCCTCGTATGTTTCCCTAAAAAACTGATTTTTACATCGATGCAAGAGAACTTTGATACCCCGGTTGTCGGTCAACTCATTACCATTCTTGGCGCAACCCCAACACCGAAAACGGTCATCGAAACAAAGGTATTCTTTTACGAGTTGTCTAAAGCAATCGGTAAGGGTAGATATGTACACTTATATCCAGAAGGAGAACTAATTACGAAAGACTCTTCTCTTAGAGAGTTTAAAAAAGGTGCCTTCCAGTTAGCTGTAGAAAACCATGTTCCAATCGTCCCTATTCGTATTAGGTTCATAGAAAAGAAACATAAATTCAGTTATCCATTCTTTGTTAAAGATCGTATTCAAATCGAAGTGCTAAAACCACAATATCCAAACATATTTATGTTGAAAAAAGAATCAACAAACGAACTTACAGAAAGAGCCTTTAACATAATGAATCAAACAGATAAGACACAAGAAAGCGATTAACTCGACGTTAATCGTTTTTTTCATTAAATGACAGTATGAAGACGTATGGTTACAGACGTATTACAGATGAAATAAGAGATATATACGGTATTGTTTACAATACAAAGAAAGTACTTCGAATCATGAAAAAATACGGTATACAGCCGTTATATATAAAAAATCAGCAACGTATCAATTGCAGCAAACTCAAGATAGAGAGGCTTATGAAACCTGATCTTCTACAAAGAAATTTTAATGAAACCGGTTGGGTGACAGATGTTACATATCTTGACTATGCAGGTAGACGTTCATTCTTAAGTACCATTCTTGATTTACAAAGTAGAAAAATCATAGCTAGTCAAATCAGCCAGCGAAACGATGTTAAGTTGGTATTAGATACACTGCACAAAGCATTAAGAAAAATAAAAGATCCAAATGGACTGGTACTCCACTCGGATCAAGGGTTCCAGTATTTTTCAAATGAATACCGGACTGTCTGTGAGTCAAAAGGAATTCTAGTTTCAATGTCTAGAAAAGGAACACCACTTGACAACGCAGTTATTGAGAGTTTTCATTCATTACTGAAGAAAGAGACTCTCTACAATAATGATATCAAAAATCATCAGGAATATATCAAATTAGTAAAATCATGGCTGATTTTTTATAATACAAAACGTAGAAAAAATAAAAAGTAGACTCTTTGATATGATACCTCTAAAGTAGACACAGGAAATAATATAAAGAAATATATATTATTACTGTTAATACTTGGAGGTATTTTATTTTGAGAAAAAACAAACGATTAAGTTATGAAGAAAAATTACTTATTTGCACGATATATGAGAAAGGCGAAGGGTCACTTAGACAGTTAGCAAGTCAGTTTGGCGTAAGCAAAAGCGCAATAGAGGTACTGATTTTCAAATATAGTAAGTTTGGTGCTGAAGCATTACGTATGCAAGGTATGAATCAAAGTTATACTGAAACATTAAAAAATGAAGTTGTTGAATCATATAGGAATGGTGCTGGAAGTTATTAT
>NZ_JAFBBG010000023.1 GCF_016907055.1 Paracholeplasma morum | reverse complement strand
AATGGCAGGGACAACAGGATTCGAACCCGTACTAACGGTTTTGGAGACCATGATTATTAAACTGAATAAAAGTAGCGGCAAATACATGAAATTATTAAGTCGCCGAAATAGGCGATTTCATTTTTAAAGTATAAGAGGTGAACAAATGGAGGCATCAACTTATAGAAAAATCGAAATTAGTTTGAAAGCGTATATGGTTTCAGTCGGAGACGTAAGAATCTATAAACGAGTATTAAAACACGCTCCAGATGTTTCAACTGCAGACGAGTTCATGCTTTCCAAAAAGGGTGGTTATACGGAATCAGAACTCAATAGAATCAAGTATCTGATAGAGTATGAAAAAAAGGCTTATCAAAATAAGCTGAAATTGAAATTGAGCATATAGAACAAAGCTTTAGTGTTCTATGTGGGGGTATAAGTCGTTTGCCGACCTCTTATACTTCCACATAGCCTACTAAGGCAGAAAGGTCGGCAAGATTATGCAAAAGATTATACTAAAAGAACGAGACGAAGTATTTAGCAAACTGATTGATAAGCTGTCATATGCAGATGATGAAACGAAGATTAAAGTTTATGAGGCACTACTAGAAACCGGTTCTGTTCGTCTAATATCGACTATCGATGACAAAATGGAATCACATAGTTTTTCGATTAAAGAAATGTCATGTCAATCAGAAGATGATCTAAGTGAGAATGATATAGCATTCTTATTTGAAGAAGAATAATTATGAGTAAATTAAACATGTATATAAAAGTTCATTCTAAGTGGGTAACAACTCCTGCAATTGATATCATAAAGAATAAAAAGATTGACCTTGGTTCAAAAAATCATAGAAGAAACTTTAGTTCCCTGGATCCAAAAATACTAGATAGATTAGTGAAAGCAATCTCTCTTGAAGTTGGTTTTCAGAACTGCAAACTGGTGGTTGAAAATTATGAGTAACACAGAAATATATTTTCTTTACATATTGATTTCATTATTATCAGTAATAGTATCATTTCATTGTTTCCTAATTCACATTTTGAATGAGAAACAAATATCAAAGAATGAAAAGAAAGACAAGAACATTAATGATAAATAGGCCTTTTTGCCTAATAATACGAATACCTCCCAGTGTTCGAAACTAGCTCGATGCTGAGCTAGTCTAGTAGCTTTAGCAACTACTACTGATGAGATAGCTAAAGAAAGGTCGGCAAACCACTTTGACAAAGGCACAACTACTTGAACAGTCAACGTTTATTGAAATCATGATCGCTTTATTAGAACCTTCAATGATTGATATCGTGTCATGGCACGTTTCAGCTTTTTATGAGGCTAATAGAAATTATCCAAGGTCAGTTTTAAACGGAGTTTTAATCAAAGCTATATCAAATTGTAACGCATCTGGTAACTCATTTTCTAAAGCGTATTTAGACAAGATACTAGAGACATTTAATAACTATAAAATCAACACTACACAACTCGTTATCAAGTTCTTAGATAACAAACATAATCACAGTTACAAACATAAAAAGAAGGTTGTATTCGTTCCAGAATACATGGAAGAATACGAAGAATTACTAAAGAATTAATCGGAGGAATAATCAATGGCTGGTTACATGAGAATACAAGACTTCACATTTGAGACTAATAAAATCGCTGATACTTGGCTAAAGCTAGGTAACGGCTTTTCATATGTCAAAATGGCTCATGAGATTGTTAAGCAATACGCTGCAACCGGTGAAGTTAAGTTCTCAAACGATTATTTTATTCGTGATACTTACACAGAAAAAGGCATCGAGAAACGTGGTGCAGGTATAAAGAGATCAGAGCGTACTATCCAATGGGGATTTACTATTCTTGAATCTATCGGACTTATTGAACGTAAGTTTGAAAACGAATCTAAAACTAGACGTATAGGCATATCCGTAAACGAAGAAACATTACTTCGTATTTTGTCTATGAAGAAAAAAGATATCGAACTACTATCAAGAGATAACCCTATCAAGCACCTTAGAAATCAAATGCCAGCAACTATTAAACCTTCAAAGGCTAAATCGTTGCTAAAGAGAATTGAACGTGAAACAAACGAAAAGAAACGTCATGCACTCATCCAAGAGGTTCAAAAGATTAACGAGATGTATAGAGAGTATGATCTACATATACAAGAGATTGTTGAACGTAATCAAAAATACATGAATTCAAAAGAATTAACTCCAGATGTTTCAAAGTCTGATGAACGTATCTCAGAACTTCGAAAAGCATTTGGCAGCATGGTAGGTCTAAATCCCCTATCAGAGCTTTCTTTCTAATATAAACAAAGCCTACTTCAAGTAGGTTATTTGAGCTTGTTTTAGGCTTAATTTATACTTATATTTGCTTCATTAACTCTCCTTATTCAAAGAAAAGATACTGAATTTTATCAACTCAGTGTCTTTTTTTTATATCCTTTAAAATTAGATTGCACCCATGTTCTTTTTAGTTTTCACCCTTTAAAATTAGATTGCGTACTACCATTATCTTAATTGCACCATAATAGTAAGACTTTCTATCATGATAAATCATGATAGAAAGTCTTTATTAAACCGTATGGCCGATTAATGAACAATTATAGTTAATGAACTATCGTTCTCGATTAGTTACTGTAATCAATCCAGATACAAAGACGCTACTTCGTATCGATTACAAGTCAAAGGCCCCTTCGGGTTGTAAACGGATGACGGGTCCCTTTAGTCCCGTCCTTCTGCAAGGTCAAAAGCGTAATGCAGTACCAGATAGAATCAACTTGTTATTTGTTTTTGAGTCATTGTTCAAGTCAAAACCAAAAGCCCTTAAAACCGATTTAAGTGCATAAAAAAAACTGCTACTTAACAGCTTTTAATGTTTAGTTGTCAACACTATATTTAAAGAAATTAATTTGTCGGCTAAAAATGAATTATCTTTAAATTGTTTTACAATTTTGGTAGAGAGTTACTCACTCTCATTAGCTAAGGAGGTTATTTTTATGGCTAAAAAAAGAGTTTTAAAAAAATCTACTAAGAAATCAATCTACAAAGTTGTATTGTTCTTAGTATTTGCTGCAGCATTGATGACGGTGATTGTCCCTTTCACTACTTTATCAGCTACGGCACCTAGTTGGTGGAAAGAGATCCACAATTTCTTTACTGACGTCAGAGCAAATATCGTTGACTATGCTTCTTTCTTAGCAATCGTGCTGGGATTAGTATTTGGTTCGATAGTTGTTTCGAAGAAAGTATTGAAATAGTCGGGGTGGTAATCAATGAAAAAACTAATTTTAAGTTTATTTCTTATGATTACCGCCTTTTTAGGCGCTAATCAATTAAACATTAATATATATGCTGAAACTACTGCAGGGGTAACTTATGTTACTGAAGGGAATCGGGTTTATGTTCATTTTGGAACAGCTACAAATGAAACAACCCATGTATCAAGTTTTGATATATTTTCTTTACAAGCTGCTGGATTTATTCTTGATGAGTTTACAGGTGGTTATATAACCATTGATATACCTCAAGATGCATATTTATTTTCTGTATTTTCTGTATTTAATAATCAAATTATGAATCCTGATTACTCAGGAGATTTAAGCTTAATTGAACAACTATCTTTTTATATTTCAGGGGATAATGATACCAATCAAATAGAGTCAATTTCTGATCCTGATAATATTATTTCTTATAGTGGAATTGACTCAACACAGCTAATTATTTATTTTGAGATTGATGATGATACTTTGACAGCAGATAAAGCCCACTACAAGCTACACAATCAGAAACAATATCTATCATTCAACTCTGATAACGTTATCGACATATCAAAACTTAATCCGACATTGAATGAACAGTCGATTGATTTCCCGGTTGGAGCTGTTGATTTAGTCATCACTGATGATAATGGTATTGAATACTTCAGATGGAGTACTTCTTCTTTACAATCAAACGGGCATGCTTTTTCTTCTTATGGTAGTTTTCATATTATTACAAATTCGTACGAATTCTATGTTGAAGCAATTAAAAAAGACAATTCAAATCCGCTTCCGTTGGTAAGTTTTGAAGAAGGAATGTTTGGCTATGGAACGATAGAAGCGAATCCAATCACACAGTTTTATATCTTTTTCGAACTAGATGATGAGCCGATAATTGAACCAACAACAATCCCTGTTGATATTGATAATTTACCAACAGAAGCACAAATTAGATCACAATTAACAGCGCTTGATGATGTTGACGGAGATATATCGCATTTGATTACATATCAGGGAGGAACTTACGAAACTGCTAGAACTTCAAATAGTATCGTTATTGATACTCCATACACGCTTATTTATCAAGTAACTGATAGTTCAAACAATGTTACTACAACAACTATTACTGTAATTGCTAAAGATACAACAAAACCAACTTTCGGAATTACTAATCTACTAATAGAAATACCATTTGAAAATCCTCCTGTATTTGATGAAACGGATTTATTTGATGATTTATTGGTATCAGATAACTATGACTCTGTTGAGGACATTACAATCGAAGTTATTTCTAGCGAATACTACGCTGAACAAGGGTACGGCGAAGAACATCAATACGATATCGTCTATCGCGCTTCTGATAGATCTGGAAACTATAGAGATATTACTATCACAGTAATGATTATCGATGTTGACCCACCAACATTTTATGGTCCTACAAGTTTTACAGTACCAATGAACAAAAAAACTCCAATTTCAGTTATTTTGAAAAATGCGCATAGTCGTGCAATAGATTACCTTGATTATAACGATCCTACACTACAAATCATCAGTGATAATTACACTTCAGCTACAACTCCGGGTATTAAAACTGCTGTATTGAGATATAGTGATTCATCAGGTAACTATCTTGATGTTACAATCACGATCAACTTAGTCGATATCGAAGCTCCAATGATGTTTGCGACACCAGATTTATTGATTGCTACTGATATTTATAATACACTTACGATTGAACAAATCATCGAGTTTATCAGACGTAGTGAAGATATCATTTCTTATGAAGTACTCACTAATTTGTATTCTGGTAACGAAACGACTTTAGGAACTTATGCTATTACATTGTCAGTAACTGATTCTGATAATAATGTTACGCAAATTAATCCAACAATACTCGTTGGAAACTCTGAAGTAATCTATCATCACGTTTATTTTGAAACGAATGGTGGAACTCCTATTAATGCTAAGATAGTACCTGATTTATCTAAATTAGTTGTTACTAATCCAACAAGAACAGGATACACATTTATCGGTTGGTATAAAGATGAAGCTCTATCTCAACCATTTTCTATAGTAAGTGATTCAATTACATCTGATATTACGCTTTATGCAAAATGGACTCCAACCACATCTGGTGGATCTACAATTGTCGATAACATCACTAATTTGAAATGGTCTGACTACTTAATCATTGTTGCAATATTAGGATTTGGATTATATTTAGGTTCAAAATCTAAAAAAAGATAAAGGAGTAATTTTATGAAAAAAATAACAGTACTACTTCTAATTCTATCTGCTGTATTTTGCCTTGGTCCTTTAAAGACTAAGGCGAGTACTGTTATTGAAGGACCTGAAGTAATACACAAAGCAAAAAATCAAGTTTTAACGATTGCAGATATCATCAGCTTCTATTCTTCTGATATAGGTGATGTCTCGGTTTCGTTTGACAAATTTACGGGTAACGGAAATAGGATTGGTGTTTATGAGGTTCAGTTATACGTTGCTGAAGGTGAAACAGTCTATCCAAAAGACATCGAAGTCAATGTAGTTGAGTCTTTACCGGCTCAAATAAAAGCAGTTGGGAACTATAAAGATATTTACACAAATACAACTGCTGAGCTCTCACAAAATTCAATTCTTGTAGCATTGGAATCAACAGGATACATTCAGATAATAGAAACAACTCAGATGTATATTTTAAATAATACTTATAAAGCAAATTTTGGTACTCCTGGTACTTACGATTATGTATTCAGATTAGTAGACTCAACCGGATACGATAATACATTCAGTATTAAGATTTATGTATCTGATACCGGAACTCTACCGACTCCAGATTTCGTTTATGAGAAACCTGCTTCAAAGATTTCTAGCTTTTTAAATATCCTAAAGAACATTTTAATTTGGGGTGGAATCATATTTGTGATCATCACGATTTATAAGTTTACAAAACCAAAAGTAAAGGCGGTACTAAAATGAAAAAACTAACTTCAATATTATTATTACTGTTTACATTCGTTGCTTTAACGCAATCATTCGTTAACGCTAGTACCGATGAATTTTCAACTATCGATAAAGAATCAGTATCTCTAATAGACAAGGGATTTGTCTCATTTAGCAACGTTGAATTTAATATGAGCAACTATATGAGTCTTGGTTTTGTGACACTTAAAATGGGGTATTCGACGACATATTCAATTAACTTAACAAATATCACAACACGACTCAATTACTATGATGCTCAAAATATTAAGAATACTTATCTTGAATTTGATTTAGCTGCAATAAACACAGGATTTAGTTCTGATACTCATCAATGGCTTTCAAGCGATGCTGATTGGAATCAAGAGACAAAACGTTTAGATCTAAAAGGTAACATACCAACATCAAAATCGATTGAGATATGGTGGAATAACGGTTTCTCAGGTTCAGCTCCTTCAACGACACAGGGTGGACTAAGAGTTTACTCAATTAGATTTGTTATTGAATATGAAGAGCCAATCGAACTCTATACACAAATTACAGATTGGTCTGATTTACCTTCCGGAACTAAACCATTCTCAGAGTTTACCAATACAATGGATGATACTGCACAATATGGTCAATTAACAACCCCTGAACTTGTTGAGCAAGATAACGGTTCATATAATATCTATTTTGATTTTAGTCCTGATCTAAGATATGTAGCTAAAAATATTTTCCTTCCAGAGTTTAAAAATAACAAGGAAGTTGTCTATACTATGTATTTTGCATCGACTGAATATAAGTTTCTTTGGTTCTTCTTTGATTGGAACGCAGGAAATCCCTATGCATCCGATTTCGTTATTTGGAATCTAACAACAGGAGAATTTAAAGAAACATTAACAGATACAGTTTATGGAGTACCTAGAATCACCGGAAACGGTTTTAGCACCTATAATATGGCTTATGTTGATTTAGTTATACCTTATAAGCTGGATGACATTTTACAAGTAACTATGTCTTACAAGTATAGATATAATTATGTTTTTGGCGCTCCGGGACAATGGAATGATGTTTATTCTCAAAACCTTTATTCAGGTGCATTGAGTTCAACAAAGGCGCCATGGTGGAACCCATTCGCTAGATTATACTACAATTGGAATCCAATTTCACAATTAGTCGGTATTGATAAATTGTGGGATTATGAGCAAATTGAAATCATAACAAGTGAATATACTTCAGAAAAGAAAATAGCTTTTGTTGAGTATCTGAATAACAAAATGCAGTTATCACTTGTACCTACTCAAGTGTTTACTCCACAATCAACAGTTGGTAGAATCTTCCTTGGCCAATTTGATAAATTAGGCTCTAACGGAGTGGAAATTAAAGATATTGTTTTAATGAATATCAGGTATGTTTATGAAGGTGTCGAATATTCTAAACCATACCCACCTCAGCTAATTGCAGATTCACCAGAAATTAAAGAACCAGTTGATATATTCTCTGAATTTTTAAATAAACTATGGTCTTTCGTTTTAAAATTTATGATACCGTTTTTCATTGTTGTAAGTTTATTAGTTTCTAAAGTGTTAACGTCAATACTTCCTAGAAAGTATTCACGTGATCCTAAATGGTATTGGTTAATCGCAATCGGTATCTTCATCTTTATTTATATAAGATTTAGGTAGATTTTATGACTTCAATTACGGAACTTCTTTGGAAGGGCTTTATGTTTATTATAGAAAATCCTTCCAAAGCTATTTTGTTTGCAGTTTTAATTATAGCAACGTTTCTTGTTAAGCCAATCTATGTTATCGTGAGCAGCATCTGGAATAGCTTGAAATTAATAGTAACAGATCCAAAAGGTATGCTCTTATGGATAGGATTATTATTATTAGGATTACTGATTTTGAAAGGGTATGGGGTAATTTAATGCAACAATCTAAAGCAGAAAAGTTAGAACAAATACTCGAGGATGCAGCTAGAAAAATTAATTCTCTTTTCGAGAAAACAGAGATATTTTATAGAAAGATAGTTGACCTTGTGTTGACTATCTTCTCATTTATTTCGGATAAGATTTGGTATAAGCTCGATAAAGAGAAAAGAATAGTAGATAATCCATTTTACAAAAAGGTCCGATACCTTACTTTTCCCTGGCATTTTATTTGGATTATTGGATTTCTAATATCTAAACGTAAAAAGGATGATAGGTTAATTTATGATCTACCGGGAGTACATATCATTGTTGGGCCACCTGGATGTGGGAAATCAAGTCTACAGTTTATGTTAGCCGAACGATTTAGATTGAAAACAGGCAAACCTAGTTTAATCAATTCTGATTTTGAAAAAGCTAGACTATCAGAAGATAATAGTTATTACTATAAATATCATTATCTGTATAACTTTACTGACTTTTGGAGAGATCGAAGAATGATTGAACAACCTAATCATAAAATTGCTGCTTCTTTGATTGTTGATGAAGGTCATAGAATATTAAACTATAGAGAAAATGGATCTACAGAATATAATGACAAGTTCATGCCTTTTATGAATTATGCAGTACTTGTTAGAAAATACATCAAGCATATTTATTTTTCGACTCAAATGGGCAAAGTAGATATCCAGTTAATGCACTTAGCTCAGTCGCTGACACAACCAAGAGTTGACATCGGATTCGATTATCCAGATTGGTTAGTTGAAACTGGAGCATACCGATTTAAAATCAAAGGATTCTTTATAGACCAATACTCAATAGACGCAAATGGGGAAAAAAGTGTTAAGCCAGTTAAGTCATTTTACATTAAGAACGAATGGGCTGACTTCGATTACTTTGAAACCATGGCAATGAATGACGTATATGATCATGTTAAGATGTATCATCCAAAAAATCTAATTAAAGAGAGGGTTAAAAATGGGTAATCAATTATTAGAAAATACGCTAAGAGTATTAGATAAAATACTACCGTTTATAGTTTTAGCATTCGGTATATCATTAATTTTCTTTCTATTAGTATCAGCTCTATATAGTGTGGTTTGGTATCAGAAGAAAGCTAATCTAAAGAAGTCTGAAGAAATCATTGAAGACAATAGACAGGTTGTCGAAGACGCACAGTTTATGTATCAAAATAAAAAATATACAAAAGTCATCGAAGAACAAATTGCTCAGATAAAAGAGCTTCACTTAGAAGCTAAAAAACTAAGAGCTGCGAATGAGGAATCAGAATTGGATATGAAACGTAATAAAAAGTCAGGCAAAAAGCAAACTGACAAAATGCAGGCTGAAGACTCTGATGTTAAATCCAACAAAAAAGAAAAAAGCGATCAACCTAAAGACTCTGAAAGTAAACCTAAACAAAAGCAGTAAAATGTATGTATACAATATATACTTTAGTATATATATGTATAGACCTACACATATATAACTTTCGTGTCTTTTAGTTTTGATGACAAACATTGACACCTCCGTTTTATTAAAGTAAAACACCTATTTGATTGTACAATAATAATGTTGGACTTTCGCTACCAGGACAATTTAATAAAAGGGAGATTATTATGACAGTACAAGAACTAATTGATAATAAACTGAAACATATAAAGTTAAACTATTCAATCGGCACTTTTAATCACTATGTATCACACTTTACACACTTTTTGAATTGGTGTAATAAAAATGATATTGTTAAAGTCAATGAGTTAAATGACAGTAAGCTTATTGATTATGTGACGGAGATGAAGTCAACATGCAAGAACATCACGATTAATAAAAGGATTGGCATGCTAAAAAGAGCATTTAGGGAAGCAGGAATTAATAACGAGTATCTAAACTCAATAAAGAAGTTCAAAGAGAAAACAACAACGTTTGAGATGATTGATCTACATACTTTGAAAGCGATCAGGAAACATGTATTAACTCTACCAGATATTTCAAATAATCTAACAATCAAGTGCAGTATTTTACTTTTAATGGATACTGGTTGCCGAGTCAATGAGTTAATAAAAATTGAACGAAAGAACGTAAGTATAGAGCAACTTGAAATACTGTTAACAACGACAAAAACCAAGGAAGATAGAATAGTTTACTTTCAACAATCAACAGCACAAGAGATAAAAAAAATGCTGGCCATAAAGACCAACAGTAAGTATCTTCTTCATCATGTAGGATTAGATCGTCCAATAAATTATTTTGATATAGATTGGATGATGAAACGCTATAGAAAAATATTTAATATGGATAAGCTTCATGCACATATGTTTAGACACTCTCTAGCTTCAATATTATTAGAGAATGGTGCTGATATTAAATCTGTTCAAGAAATATTAGGACACAGTAATCTAGAGACAACACAAAGATATTTACATACTCGAAAAGAGCATGTTAAAAAAACATTCTTTAGTAAGTATAACTTAGATAATAAATAGGGGTAATAACCTCTATTTTTTATCTTCAAATACTTCTTTCATTATTAACTGATATTGTGCTTTAAAACTAAGTAAGTCATTTGGACTCACCTCATATAAATCGCATAAATGGAATAAATCTTTTACAGTCATCAATAACGGATTTTTTTCGATTCTCATATACTGTTCTTCAGTTAATCGTATTTTTTGAGCAACATAAGCAGAAGTAAAATGATTTACTTCCCTATATAATGGAAGTAGGTTGTTAAATCCATTCTTTTCCGCAGTAGTTAATGAGTTACGCATAAAATACATTCTTGAATCAATTCTTCTCTTAATTTCAATGTATAAATGTTCCGGATAATTAAATAAATCAAGTTCGCTGAGCCTACTCATCTCGGCCTGTAATTTATCAAGGGTAACTGTTGATCGTCCATTCAAAATCATATTACCAACAACAAAGTGAAAAATTATTCTTTTATATAAATCACTATGTTTGTTCAACTTGCTAAATACATTGAATACATATAACAAGTCATAATGATTATTATTCTTTACTACCTGTGTAGTATATTCATTCATATCAATTGTTTTGATGTCATCAAGTGTTATTGAACTCCAATACTCTAATCTACTCATCAAACACATCTCCCATTATTCTTAAGTATTCTTCCTTAAAATTGAGTAAATCATTTGGAGTACATTTATACAAAAAACATAAAATAAGTATCTGTTCCGAATTAAGTAGTGATTTACCTGATTCATGATCTGAATATGTTGCTTGGCTAATGCCCAATTTCTTCGCAACTTCCGTTTGAGAAAGATTATTTTGAAGTCTATAATGCTTTAAATTACTCATTTCTTACCTCCATGGTATAAAAGACTGTAAATAAAGTTGACATTAATATAGATTTAACATATAATCAAAGTAAAGTTATCGGTTTTCCCGATAGCAAAATATCAAATAAAACCTGAATTACTCAGGCTAAACGTTGTTTAAATGCCGGTTTAGTGATATTATGCCGACATATGCTATTTTAAATGGCAGGGACAACAGGATTCGAACCCGTACTAACGGTTTTGGAGACC
>NZ_JAFBBG010000022.1 GCF_016907055.1 Paracholeplasma morum | reverse complement strand
TAGGTAGTCTAATGGTTTGTTTCACCTTAGACTTTAAAGACCCAAAGAATCCCTTTATCGCTTCATCAACTTTACGAATGACCATTTGACCTTGAGTGGTACTTAAGTAACGGTAGTGTTCACTGTCTTTGAGTAGTTGATAGTTTTCATTGTAGGGCAAGTACTCATTTGTTTTAATGAAATGTTGTCTCACATTATAAAGGGCTTGATTATAAAGACTTCTTGAAGCACGCATTAAAGATAACAAAAACTGGTGTTGATTTGGATTTAGAGTGAGTCTTGTTTTAAGGGCTTTATAAGACATAAATGGGGTTCTCCTTTCCTACTCAAATTATACCATAAATAGCCTATAAAATATATATTTTATATGAATATTTAATTATATAAAAAGTGATGAAAAGAGGTGATTAAAATGGGGTTACATCAAAATTTTTATCAAAAAAACTGTGTGGTTGTTAGATGATAGAACAATAAAAGATGAACTTTCCTAGTCAATAAAAAAATCGACTTTTATTAGAGTCGATTTATAAAAGCCTTTTTAGTTTTTACTCAAAGGAAATATCATCGGAACACGTTTTTTATAGTCCTCAAACCCTTGATATCTCGCCATATGTTTTTCCAAGAGTGGTGTAGATATCTTAATTAAAACAAGACTCATAATCAGTGGTGAAACCACAAGTCCGAAGTATAAAAGAATAGACACAGACTTTGTAAATAATAATGAGAATCCTACAATATATAATCCAGTCCAAATTAGGATTTCACCGAAATAGTTAGGATGTCTTGTTATCGACCAAAGGCCTTTTTGCATGAGCGTTCTTGTGCCCTTTTTAATGTGTCTTCTAAGTTGTTCATCGCCTACTACTTCAAAGAATAATCCTGTTAAAGCAATAGCCATACCAACAACCACAATCCACAAGCCTAAACCTTCAAACTCGAACTGATTGTATTTGATCACGACATAACTTGCAGACCCTACAATGAAGTTGATAACGCCTTGAACAAAAAAGACTCTAAAAAACGCAATGATTACTGCTTTATTGCCCCATTCTTTACGCCACTGGGCATATCTGAAGTCCTCAGGTTTACCAAAGTTTCTTCTTATGAGTCTAAATGAGAGTCTTGTCCCCCATAGTGTGATAAAGATTACTACGACATAACTTAGTAGTGTGGGGTTATCGGTTGATAATAAAGTTGCGATACTACCAAAGACGAACCCTAATCCCCAACCCATATCGACAATTGAGTTGTCTTTAATGATTTGGGCAATCACATAAAACACTGTGAAGTAAGCAAATACAACCCCCAATGGTAGTAATAAAGACTCCCCATCAAAACTTTGAAATCCTAGGGTTGCAATTAAAACTGTAATTAATAATAGAATTGGATAAATCAGAACTCTTTTCATAAAAAAATCACCTCTGAAATCAGTATAACATCGTCCTTCTAATCTTTCATTAGTTTCACATTCAAAGTATTATTATTTGTATAAGTTATTTGATTAATCTAGTTTTTTGACCTCATTAATATCGCTTAAGATAATCCAATCATCCATATTGGTCGTACGGTTATAGGTAAAAGGTTCAACTTCTATAAGGTCACTAATCTCATAGACGGCTAGGTACTTCTTGCCGTTCCATCTTTCTAATTGAGCTTTTGAAAGGTTCAGTGCTGCCTCATACTTTTGGATGAATGCTATAGATTCTTCAGGTGTCATTTTTTCGCTTTCAATCACATTAGAAATAACGCCTTTATGTGTAACACGTAAATCGCCACCTGTGTTAACGAAATAAATAGTCTCACCTATTTTAGCTCTCCCACCAAGTGGGGATTTCTTGCCTTGAGCTCCTCTAATAATCATCGTTTTTTCATGATTAAGGAGTTTTTCAAGTTCCTTGGATTTCTTGTCTAAGTATACCAAATGACAGGCATTGGGTCTTTCGTTGTACCAACTGGTTTTTGCCATATTCTACACCTCCAAATGTGTGACTAACCTATTATAAAGACAGTAGCCGTGACTAGTTATTAAGCTATTTATCCATTATCGATAAGAGCTTAACGATTGTATTAATGGTTCTAATGGTTATGTGTTTAGAAATCTCTTTTGAGGCAAGTTTATAATAAGCTGTTTTAGTATAATCATCGAGGATGAAAGACCAGTAGATACCAGAGTTTGTGACCTCTACTGTTTCGATGTTTGGATCCCATTTATCTAAGTCATTAAAAAACACACATATTTCATCTTATTACCTTCTATCAGGCATTTCATCGATGATTGCTTTTTCGTCTTTACTTAACCCTTTATAGACTAACAAGTAGGATTCATAAATGAGTTCCTTGAGTTCATCAAGGGTCAGTTGGTTTTCCATAAGTTTTATCGAAATCCAGTGGTTTTTATTCATATGATATCCTGGGATAATATAGGAATAAGTTTCTCTTAACTCAGTGTTCTTGGTTGGTGTATTCTTGAGTGTGAAAAGCTCATTCGTCAATAGTCCAAAGTTCTTACCTAAGAGTGAAAAATAAAAGCACTCCCAGTCTTCTCTATAATAGACTTCTGCGCCTCTAAGGGCGTTACCATACTCAATAAGTGATGACATTAATGCTGTTTCGTCCATATGAACCTCCTTAATTTAGTGATTGCTTAATGGATTATAATGCTTTGGTCCAAATCAGGTTGTTTTTAGCAATACTGTATTGATGTTTATGTTGATAAAAATTGGTGTGTTCCTGATCATCAAACGCAAACAACTGAGCTCTAAATGCGCCCTGTTGTTTGGCATGTGTTTCAAGTTTTTGAATTAATAAAGACCCATTTCCTTTATTCTGATAGGCTTTATATATGAGTAATTCACTAAGTTCAAAGATTAATCCATCATCAAATTGAGTGAGTACGCCAACGCCAAATCCGATTACTAAGTCTTTATCCATCATTAAGAATCCTAGCGCATCTTCTCGATTAAAGAGTTGTCTTAGTCTTCTTTTTGCTTTGTCTAATGTCCAACTTGCCTCTTCATAACAGTTAAAGTAATTCATATAGTCAACTGCTAATTGGTCAACATCTTTTAAATCTATTTTCTTATAAGTATACATGTTATCTCCTACCAAAATGGATCCAATTTTACATCAATATGGTGCGTAATCGGAGTTATCGTCACCTTATCTAAAGCTAGGTCAAATGTGTAGCCAAGCTTATCTTTATGAACATAGCCCTTATATGGGGTTACTTTAATATAACACACGGTATCAATTTCTTCATTGTTCACCTCATGATACCAGTTATGAAATACTTTTTCGTATACTTTACGAATCACTAAATTGGATTCGTCAAGTGGATGTCCTACAATGCTTGCCTTACACCAAAATCGGTTATGGCCAGCATCTGAGATCATCACATAAGGATTCTTCTTAATCTCTTTAACATAATTCGCACGCAAGTCCGTTACAATCCAAAAGGACCCACCATAAAAAAAACTATCCACAGATCTAACATTAGGCACGTTGTCTTTGGCGGTTGCTACTAGCAAAATGGTGTCATGTTCATACTTTTCTTTGATGATGTCCAAAAGGCCACTACTCTTAATATCTTTAATCATCTTTATGCCACTCCTTTATTCAATTATGAACCGTTATTTACATAGTCTATTATCCATTTTTTATAACAATTATAAAGACAATTGTTATCATTATTAAATGTTTTTTTATTATTATTTAATGTCGTGATTTGTTATATATATTATATTGAGTGTCTACTTTTATGTTACCCTTACAATATTTCAAGTTTTCAAAAAAAATTGCCCCACGTATTTTAGATGTGGGGCGTTCGGTGTATTCAGTTAATTCTATTCTTCATCTTGGGGGGGCAATAAATCAGTAAGGATTGAATCCTAACACTTGTATTATAACAAAGTACAGGTTTTTGGTATCAGTTCAATGGATCTGGCTATTTAAGATACTACTTAATGTATGCCGCTCAAACCACTTTAATTCATATTCCAGAGTATTATGAATACTATCAAAAGAAACGTTCCGAAGGTAAAGCACACCGGGTTTCAATCTCGCATGTAGCAAAGAAACTACTTCGCATGATGTATCATTTAGAAACTAAAAATCTTGAATTTAAGCATCAAAGCTAGCAAATATTGATGTTTGTTTACCTATATCTAGTATAAAACCTCGAAATCGAGGTCTTTTACTGTTTATTTTATTAAAATACTTGACTCTTTATAGTAAATTAGGTATTACAAATATCGACAAGAAGGGAATCATAATCTTTAGAATAGAATATTTATTCGTAGCAATTGAATCTTTCATACACACATTTCCTCAATTTATTTTCTTAATTTTAAATCAAAGTATTCTATACAACCATACCTGTTTCTAAGACCAAAATATCTTATGAGTAATCTTAGATTTTAGTTTTACAAAAATTGCGAAGCCGAACAATAACACGGCAACTATAATTGAAGATATAAACCTAGGTTCTCTAGTCTTAAATAATATAAGTGGTTGGGCTACAAACCAAATCATACCTTTCAATATGTAAACTAATATAATATATATGAACAATCTGACAATCCAATGAATGATGCTCATTGCTGTTGAATTATATCCGACAATGAATGCTGTCTCCCCAGTAGCTCTGTATGCAAAAACAAAGGCGATCGGAGCCATTAATCCAAGGATAATCCAATTTGCTAGTGCATATTCAGTTGTATCCCAAAATGAAACTATAAAATCAAATATACTCCGCATCTCTCATCTTCCTTTTATCTTTTACTCCCCTTCAACCCATGCATATGTTTCTCTTTGATAGGCACTCCATGGTATGTATTGATCATTCATAAGTCTGCCAATAACTATTGCCGGTAAAACATTGTTTGTCTTTGCTAAGTACTTTATTGCTTCCATTGAGAAATCTTTATTTATAATAAACTCTTTGTATGATTTATTATCTATGAGCGTATTTGCAGCAAATTCATCTGCGTTTTTTTCTATTCTATTATCTTTTTCCCAATGCTTTTGATTTTTCAAATAATCACCATTAATAACGTGTCCTATTTCATGGAATAATGTAAACCAAAAGATATCAACAAACTTACCACGAATCGTTAATGCAATCATAACTTGATCTTTCTTTGTTTTAACGGTAAGCCCCTTGATTGGAGCTTTTTTTACATCTTTTTCAACAACAAATAATATCCCACAATCATTTAAAACCTTCTGAATTAGAGATATATGGTTTGTTGCATCTTGGTGCATTATGTTTTTGATTAATTCAAGACTATTTGCTAGTTTTTCAACATCCAATTGTTTATCGGTTTGATTCTCTACTTTTTTCTCGCATAGGTATTGCCAAGCATACATGACATTTTCACTTGTGTTTTCTGCAAATTGTGCGCGATACTGTGCTGTATTTAGTGGTGCTAATGATGTTAGATTACTAACGCCTAATAACTGTCTTATTTTATATACAGAATCTACACCATTATTAACTTTAATTTCTTGATTTGTTAGTGTTTCCACAGTTTGTTTTACTTCTTTCGCTATTTGTTTTTCTTCTTCAGAGATATTGTGTTTTTCATTAAAAGAAACTACTTCTAAATCGTAATTCGTTTGAAGATTACGCCAAAATGATGCAGGAATACCAAGTGCATATTCTAATTTCATAGCAAATTCTGCAGATATATTCTTTTGTCCATTAATAACTGTAGAAATGTGTTTCTCTGTAAACCCAGTTCTAATCGCCAGTTCTTTTTGTGATATGTTTCTATCTTGAATCATTTCAAGTATCGTTTCTCCCGGATGAATAAGTAATTCATCAAGGAATATATGTTGTAATTTTGTCGCCATGGTAATCTTCAGCTCCTTTTATAATGACTTTTATACATTTTTTTAGTGATTCTATACTTAGATCTTCAGAAACGGGTTCAACGATGAGTCTAATGTTTCCAGTAATGCTAATCCCATATAACTCATCTTTATTACCAGACAGAGGATGAGGTTTTCCTAAACCAGTTAAGAGATATTCAGCAAATGTCTCAGCAGCCTTGAGTTGCTCATATCTCTTTTTTATTGTTTTTGTAATATCTGGTCCTTTTTTCTTTGCCATTAAGTTAAAATCATTGAAGAGAGTTTGCACTTTCTTGTCATCAAATTCTATTTCCATGAAACTCTCCTTTCTTACCTAAACGGTAATTACATAATTATTATACATCAGAAAATGTTTATGTCAACAATAAATTACCTAAATGGTAACTTTTATACGGAGGTGCAATGAAATATTCAAAAAACTTTAAGACAAAAACTTTGAATCTGTTAGATCAAGTCTTTTTTCAATTCGTTCAATGCTTGACTTAATATATCCTAAATCAGATATCATCGTTCCTGATTCTCTACCTATTTCTTTAGTATCAGATTTACTATTTCTTCTAAAGAAAAGAAAAGCAAACGCGATCGAACTAATCATTCCAAGCACGGATATTAAGGTGAGTGTTATTTCAGTCGTTGACATGGTTTTGATTCCTTTCAGGTAATTTAATATGTTTCTTAATTCTTCTACAAAACCAGGTGCGTTAGTTGTAAAGTTTTCTTTGAACACGAGTATCTTTTCTAACGTTTCTTCACTCGATTCAATCTTAAAATTGTCCTTTTCTATATATCTACGAACTTGTTCTTCAATTCGGTAAAGGTGATATAGATTTTTCTTTAGAGACCCATCGACTAAAAAGACTAACATTTCTGTCAGTCTTCAAAGTTTTGATGATCTTCAAATTTCAAGTTTTCAAAAAAATTGCCAAGTATTTTAGATGTGGGGCGTTCGGTGGTGGCACATCAAAATATAATGTTAGACTGGAGGGGACACACTTGTCTAATTTTTGACACACTTTACGGTTTCAATTAAGAAAAATGAAAGTTATAATAAAGTTGTCGAATAAATAAATACAAGGAGGGATTTAAATGGGTATTGATAAAATCATACTTGAAAAGAGAAAAGAACTTGGACTGACTCAGCAAGAACTAGCTCATAAGTTAGGTGTTACTGATAGATCTATTTCTAGATGGGAAAAAGGAACCTCTACCCCAGACATTTACTCATTGAAAAGACTATCAGAAATACTAAATGTATCAATGGATACATTTTATGATAAGATAACGGTCGATCCTATTTTTGATGAGCCTGTTGATATTAAAATTATTAATAGATTTACTACTTTATCAATATTATCAACAAGCCTTTTATTTATCAGTTTTATATCATTTTTATTTGCATACTATTTAGATCATGGCAGTAAATTGTCTGTTGCCTTTCAAATGATATGCTTCACAATTATTATTATTTCCGTAACTATATTTATAATTTCTTGTGTTTCTTTTTCATTACGTTATCATACCAAGAAACTTCAAAACCATTACAAAAAATTGTTGATTAGATATCTTGGTGTCTTTATGATTACGATTATAGTCTTGACTATTTTAATAATAACAATAGGAGGAATTTGAAATGAAAAAATTTATAATCTTGTTTTATTGTTGGGTGTTTTGTTTTCAATTCTTTTCTTATTTGGCTTTACAATAGCCAAAGAAGAAAACTTTGAGATTGTAGATAATCATAATTATTACTTTGAAAGGGCTCAACTAATAGTTCTAGGAATAGCGTAAGCATTACTGTTAAAAACTTAACTATTTTCTACTAATGGATGTTATCTCTCAAATGAAATTTTATATGAAGATTTAACACCAAACATTACATCATATATAAATGAAAGT
Source organism: Paracholeplasma morum (assembly GCF_016907055.1). NCBI lineage: Bacteria > Bacillati > Mycoplasmatota > Mollicutes > Acholeplasmatales > Acholeplasmataceae > Paracholeplasma > Paracholeplasma morum. The sequence goes on along the minus strand of NZ_JAFBBG010000022.1, from coordinate 5,947 downwards.
GTAACTGTTTGTGATGCTGATTTAGAAAATGTTAACGAAAAGATAGACTTATTAAATTTTAAAACTAAACTTTTATCTGCAAAAAACAATCTTCCCAGTTACTTTAAGTTTGTTCATAATATTGATGATGCTTTAGATATACAAGAAATCAAAAAAATATTCGCTGCAATTACAATCCATTCAATATCAAATTATTCTATCAAACTTAATCTGTTTGATAATGGTGAGTGTAATCATAAGTTAATTGAATCCATATTACCTTTGAAACTTGGTTATAAAAATGTTGATGTTAGATATTCTGTTTATCAATAAAGTTCGAACACGTGTCACAACTTTTTTGAATAGCAGTTCAAACCCGTGTCACAACTTAATTTCAATTTATATTTTTAAAAATAAAAGTCCATCTTGTAGGTCGTTACAGACTTTCAGATGGACTATTTTTATTAAAAAATGCCCTAAAAGGGCATAATTTGGTGTTATTTGGTAGTTTTTCACTACCAATTAAAGATTTCTTTGGAGGCCCCGACCGGATTTGAACCGACGATCAGGCAGTTGCAGTGCCGCGCCTTACCACTTGGCTACAGGGCCTTTTTTGCGCTATTCCATTATAACTAGGAATAGCGCTTTTGTCAATTGTTATTGTAGATAAACTTGTTGGTATAGTGCTTTTGGTAAAATAGTTTCCTTCTTGGTTGTTAGGATAGGATTATTAATGTTAAATTTATCATAAACCATTGCTTGAAGTAATAACTCATTTTCTACGATGTCTCTCAGTAATGAGCCATCAAATTTAGGTTCAGTTCCGTTATAGAACCCATCTGTCTTATCAAAGACGTAATCATTGGTTGCTACTAAGTAGAGTTTGCCACTTTGGAATACAGTTCCATCTGAACTATACAAGTATTCATCTTTGATATTGTTAATCATTCCACCATCCATTAAAACGGTCTTGATGACATTATCAAATGGGAATATTTGGAAGAGTTTACCTAAGGTTAGAGCCTCATTAGGTCTTATGTCTGCTCTAGTGCCTCCAATGTTTTGGAAAGCGATATTAGCGCCTGTTTGTTTAACAATTACTTTTGCTAACCATCTAGCGATTTCATCTTGTGAATAGTAACTTGATGAACGAATAATTTCTCTATTAAAGAGTTCATCTGTTTCTTGTTTGTAGGCATTAATCAAGCGTTCTACTTTCGGATCTGCTTCGTATAATGCCTCGTGATCATTAACGTTCTTAGCGGAAATAGACCCTGTAGATAAATCAATTCTTACAGTCCCAACATAACGGCCATTAGAACCTGATTGGACTTCTAATAGACCATTGGAATATTCATTAACATAACGTTGGTGTGTATGTGCGTTAAACATTAAATCAATCTTCTTGGACCCTGTTAGTTTGGCTAATTGGTCAAGATTATAAATAGAACCATTATCATGCATCATCAAGATGACATAATCTACATCTTCTTCAGTTCTTAGTTCTTCTGTGTAATATTCAATATAACTTCTTTCATCTAAGAATTCATAGCCATTGATGCGGCTGTATGCAATAGAGTTTTCTAGTGAACTTCCGATTGTTCCAATAACCCCTATTTTGACGCCCCCACGTTCAATGATTGTATATGGATCAATGTGTTCAATTGGGGTAGTAGTCCCAGCCTTAACGGCATTGGCTGCTAAGATCGGGAAGTTTGCATCATAGTTATCATATGCGCCATCAAAGTATTGTTGGATGACCTCAATACCCCAGTCAAACTCATGGTTTCCTAAAGTCATCGCATCAAATCCCATTTCATTCATAATGTTTAGAGTTGATAATCCCATATAGTAGTTTGATAAGGCTGACCCTTGGAACATATCGCCCCCGGATAGTAAAATCGTCCCATTTGGGTTTTGGGCTCTATAATAGTTCACGTAATTTGAAATGTAGGCTAATCCTAAATCATAGCCACTTCGTTCAATTGATCCGTGTGTATCATTTACATAGAATATATCAAGATAATCTAGTGTGATTTCTGGTTTGGTTTCCCATTTAGCAAACAGCACTAAATCTTCATTTGGCATAACACCAAAATCAAATTCTACACTAAAGGCTTCATCTTTAAACCAACCAAGAAACTTATGACCCTCTTTAACTGGATCTTCAGGTCCAGTGATAACTGCATTCACAGGTCTTGAGAATGATTCGATGTCAGAACCACCATTTGTATTAAAGGATAAGGTTTTACCTAATGCGTTCCATTTCGCATATAAAGTGATCTCACCTGAAGGCATTTCTTGAAGTTGGAATGGTTCTGTTAGTTTGATATCTAAATACCATCCATCAAACTCAAATCCTTCTTTAGTTGGGGCACTTGGTAATAGAATAGAATCTCCCTTCTTACCAGTGATACTGCTTATTTCTGTGCCACCATTTGCGTCAAAGTGAATCTTGGACACAACTTCTTCATAGACTGCATAAAGCATCATAGATTCATAGATTAATGTGTCAAAACTAAACACATTGCCCTCTATACCATTAATACGCCATTCTTTAAAGACATATCCTGCTTTAGTAGGATTATCCACTAAGGTTGCTTTAGAGGCTTCGTTAATGTTTTGACTAGGAATTACTGCCGCACCTTGAGTATTAAAACTCACTGTAACAGTTGTCGGGCTATCTTTTTTAAGTACTAAAACATCAAACACTTTGTCATATTTAAATGTTAAATAACTTAAACTAGCAGTGAGTTTAACGGTTTGATCGCCTAACGAGAATGCAGGTCTGATTACGACACCTTTATCGGTGATATAGGTTTTATCTGAACGCCAAGTAATTGTAATTTTGATGCCTTCAAAAGAAAGGCTATCCTTGAGTTCAATTGAATCTAGAGTTTCTTCTGGAACCTCTAACGTGTTTGCAGCTTTTTCTAATACACTTTGATAGTCTTTCTCGTCTTTACAAGCCGATAAAGACACACCAAAAAGCACTATTAATACTGCCATCCATAATTTATTCATCGTGTAAATCTCCTTAATCAGTAGTTTATTATAACATAACTTCTATGATATTACGACTATAATTCTCTAACGTATCCCTGTTGACAAGCCTTGATAATCGTATTATAATAACAGTGTAGTTGGCACTCATTATATTAGAGTGCTAATAATAAGGAGATGAAACTTATGATGCCTCAAATGGAAAACTACGAAAAAGACCCAAATGTGTTAGAGAAATTTGGGCGAAATATTGTCGAACTGGTTAAACAGGGTAAAATTGATCCTGTTATAGGACGTGAAGAAGAAATCAGAAGAATGATTAAGATTCTTTCAAGAAAAACCAAAAACAACCCTGTGCTCATTGGTGAACCTGGTGTCGGTAAAACCGCGATTGTAGAAGGTTTAGCAAGACGTATAGTCGATAAGGATGTTCCACTCGGTTTACAAAACAAAACCCTTTATGAGCTAGATTTGGCAGCTTTAGTCGCTGGTGCGAAGTTCAGGGGGGAGTTTGAAGAACGACTTAAGGCTGTATTAAACAAAATCAAAGAATCCGATGGACAGATTATACTTTTCATCGATGAAATCCATACGATTGTTGGCGCCGGTAGAGCAGATGGAGCCATGGATGCTTCTAACATGCTTAAACCAATGCTTGCAAGAGGGGAATTACACTGTATTGGTGCAACCACTTTAAATGAATACCGTAAGTACATTGAAAAAGATACTGCCCTAGAAAGACGTTTCCAAAAGATCCAAATTGATGAACCAACCGTGATGGATACCATCTCTATTCTAAGAGGACTTAAAGACCGTTTTGAAGCACACCATGGTGTTCATATTAGTGATAACGCGATTGTCTCTGCCGCAACCCTTTCTAACAGATACATTACCGACAGGTTCCTACCTGATAAAGCCATTGACTTAATTGATGAAGCTTGTGCTTCTATCCGTATGGAAATTGACTCTATGCCAGTTGAGTTAGATACTGTATTAAGAAAAATCATGCAGCTTGAGATTGAAAAGAGTGCTTTATCTAAAGAAACAGACCTTCTAAGTAAAGAAAGACTTTCGAAGATTGAACTTGAACTCAAAGACCTTAACAAGGAATCTGAAACCCTTAAAGCACAGTGGCAAAAAGAAAAGGCCGAACTTGAAAACGTTAAAGCCCTAAAACATAAACTAGAAACGTATAAGACCGACTTACAAAATGCCCTTAATAATTATAACTATAGTCAAGCAGCTGAACTTCAGTATTCGAAAATTCCAGCTTTAGAAAAAGAAATAGACACCTTAACTACTTCTAAAGAAAACCGTATGTTAAGTGAGGTGGTTACCGAAGAAAACATCGCAGAAATCATTTCTAAATGGACACACATTCCAGTTGAAAAACTGGTTCAAGCTGATAAGGATAAACTCTTAAACCTTGAAAGTTCTCTTAAGAAACGTGTCATTGGACAAGACCATGCGATTAAACTAATTAGTGATGCCATCATTAGACAACGTGCAGGGATTAAAGATCAAAATAGACCGATCGGTTCATTCATGTTCCTAGGCCCTACAGGTGTTGGTAAAACCGAAGTCGCAAGAGCTCTAGCCCAAAACCTATTCGATGATGATCACCATATCATTAGAATCGATATGAGTGAGTATATGGAACGTCATAGTGTCTCAAGACTCATTGGTTCACCTCCAGGGTATGTTGGATACGATGAAGGTGGACAGTTGACTGAAGCTGTTAGACGTAAACCTTATTCAATCATCTTGTTTGATGAGATTGAAAAAGCACACAGCGAAGTCTTTAACATCTTACTTCAAATACTCGATGATGGTAGATTAACCGATAACCAAGGTCGTACCGTTGACTTTAAAAACACGATCATCATTATGACTTCTAACTTAGGCAGTGAACATCTACTTAAGAATGACAGCGAATCCAAAAACAGTGTTATGAACTTAGTCAAACAAACCTTTAAACCTGAGTTCCTAAACCGTATTGATGAGATCATACTCTTTAACCCACTCGGTATTAATGTCCAAATTCAAATTGTTGATAAACTTTTAGAAGAACTCTCCAGTCGTCTAAAAGAAAAAGACATCTCGATTACCTTCGATGACGTCTTAAAGAAATATATCATTCAAAATGGCTTCTCAATGGAATACGGTGCAAGACCAATCAAGAGATTCATCCAAAAAGACATTGAAACCTTCTTGGCTATGAGAATCATTGAAGGCACTTTAATCCCACATCAAGCCTACAGTTTATCTCTTAAAGATAATACTCTCTCTCTTAATGAAATAAGCAAACCTTAACTGGTTTGCTTATTTTCTTGATGTCTAGTCACATATTCTTTTAAAGCGATTAAACCGATAGAGAAGATAACCAGTATTGGCAATAACACCAATAGATTTGTAATAATAAACGCCTTAGTCCCTAAGGTAATTGGATTCATAAACGGATAGGGATAGAACTTCGTAAATGGCCCTGTAACAACATAAGCCATGAAATAGACAAATGGGTGAACTAGTAAATAATAAAATGTTTTAAGTTGGATTCTAGTTTCTAAAAACCAAAAGAAAATGACTGTGTACAGTAGTGGATTTACTGTATGGTTTAACTTGGAAGAACAAAGAGGTGAATAAATCACCCTTTACAGAATGACTTATGATACATACCTCTTAACGATTTAAGTCGTCTTATTTAAAGCGACTACACACCAAATAGGTATGTACGCTTAGGAGTGTTCACTCCTTTATTCCCTATCCATAAGGCATCGGGATTACCTTTTCGAATCATATTTAATGCGGCATTTTGATCTGCGTTAATCAAGATGCCTTTTAGACTTCTATATAAACCTCTTTTGATTCTCTCTCCAGAGAAATCTCCTTTAACGAAATCATCTTGATCTAGATAAGATGCTTTTGATGTATAGGCTTCATGGATGACTTTTGTTTCAATCCCAAG
>NZ_JAFBBG010000021.1 GCF_016907055.1 Paracholeplasma morum | reverse complement strand
TAGAATAGATGCCCATTTCTCTAAAACACTGATACATTAAGTAACTTGATACTATCCATCCTGTATCATTGAATATATCTTTTCTAACTGCTCTATACCCTTTTTCAGGATGGATAGTATGGTAATTATTAATGAGCTGTTTGAGTGTTTCTTTTGTTTCTTGTCTTGGTGTTTTAATATCTATTCTCATTAACCATCTATAATATCCACTCCTACTAATTCCGATATATTCACACAAGTCGTTTATATAGTATTTAACTCTGAACTTATGGACCAAACTATACTCATAATTTAGAAGTTGTTGTTTTTTAAGTATTTGACATCCTCCGAGCTATAACCTTTTTTAAACGTTCTATTTCTACTTTCAGCATGAGTATTTCATGCTTTAAAGACTCAATTGATGCTTCTTCTTGATTCGTTGGTATTTTATCTTTTATTTTTCTTTTGGTTATTAAACCACTGATCCCTTCTGTTTGATACTTCTCTACCCACTGTCTTTGTGTTTTGGCAGCGACGTTATATTCCCTCATAATGGATTTTTTACTGATGTGATCATTTAATATCATCTTAACAATCTTTAGTTTGAAGTCAACACTATACTCATTCATAGCTTTCTGCTCCTTATATTTTTATATTATACAATATGTTCTTTTAGGTGGTACCTATGTGTCCCACTTTTCCGTAGCAGAGCACTTTATAGAGCGATTTAGATAAATTGAAAAAGCAAAATAAGATGTCAAAATATGTTTACCCAAACAAACCTCGACTATCATTTTCAGTCCATTTGAACAAAAAATATGTTCCCACAATGATATGCGTATGTTCCCACAATGGCTAAAAAATAAAAAAAGGCAATCTTTACCCTTTGATAGGTAAAATCACCTTTTGTTATTATATATGAACGGCTTTGTTAAGCGGTTTTTAATGAAAGCAATACGATAGACTCAACGTGCGTTGAAAAAACCATATTGCTTGCAAAATCAACCTTGTGTGTATTGAAGTAACATCAAAATCGACTAAAATATGTTTCCCCTTACATGGTTGAACTGATGGCTAAAATACCAAAGTAACATATTTTTTGGTTTTTATGCTAAATTGCCAATACGAACTACACTCATTTTATCTCATCACCTAAAGAGTATTCAAAAGGGTTTAAGTCCTCCGTCACTTTACTGTCTAAGGTTTTGAGGTTTAATACAACTTTAGCACCCTAGCCTTCAAATCGTGTAAAAATTTTAGCACCCTAGTGTCATATATATGTAATTTTCTAGCACCCTTAATTTATGGCTTAATGAAGCTGTTTTTATTAGAGACTTGTTAAAAAACATAACCGTAAATTGAATAAACTCTAATAAGTTAGTATAATTTAAGTTAATTATTTATTTTATAGTTATATTTGAGTACCCTCATTGCATTTAGTACTGCTAATAATGACACCCCGACATCAGCAATCACGGCTTCCCACATAGTTGCGATTCCGACAGCTCCTAAGGCTAGAAACAAGAGTTTAACTCCTAATGCGAAGTATATGTTTTGCCATACAATCTTTCTAGTTCTTTTTGCCACAAAGACCGCAGTACCTATCTTAGAAGGTTCATCATTCATAATCACGACATCAGCTACATCGATGGCTGCATCGGCACCGAGTCCACCCATAGCAATTCCAATATCAGCTCTCGCTAATACTGGTGTATCGTTGATACCATCACCTACAAAGAACAGCTTCCCTCTGCTCGATTTTTGGAGTAATAACTTCTCTACAATATTGAGCTTATCTTCAGGCAACAATTCGCTATGAATTTCATCGATATCTAACTCTTGTCCAACTGCATCAGCAACTAATTTCTTGTCACCAGTTAGCATGACAGTTTTTTTAATGCCTAATGACTTCAACATTTTGATAGCTGCTTTTGAGTCTTTCTTTATCTGATCTGAGACAACAATATTTCCAACATATTTTCCATTGATAGCGATGTATATAATTGAACCCAACGAAACAGATTCCTTGAATTCAACACCTTCTCTTTTCATCAATCTAGCATTCCCGATTGCAATGATATCATTTTGATAAGTTGCTTTTACACCGTGTCCAGATATTTCTTCAACATCAGTAATTAAACTTTGATCTATTTCTTTATTGTATTTATTGACGACTGAGACAGCGATAGGATGATTAGAAAAACTTTCCACATAAGCTGCTTTTTCAAGCAACTCTTCTTGTGTTGCACCATTAGCTGTATTGATTTCAGTCACTGTAAACGTTCCCTCAGTCAATGTGCCAGTCTTATCAAAAACTGCAATCTCAATGTTATTTAATGCTTCTAGGTAGTTTCCACCTTTAACTAAGATACCATTTCTTGATGCAGCTCCAATACCACCAAAGAAACCAAGCGGAATCGATACAACGAGTGCACATGGACACGAAATAACTAAGAATATAAGTGCTCTGTAGATCCATTCCTCAAAAGTTGCACCTTGTATAACGAGTGGTGGTATTACCGCAATCAAAACAGCCAACGAAGTGACAATTGGAGTATATACTCGTGCAAATTTAGTGATAAAATTCTCGGTTGGTGCTTTTTTGCTGGTTGCATTTTCAACCATTTCAAGTACCTTAGAAACAGTTGATTCGCTTGCGAGTTTGGTAACTTTAACGGTCAATAAACCATTGATATTAATACAACCAGAGAGTACCATCTCACCTTTTGTAACATTTACAGGCACAGATTCTCCTGTTAGAATTTTTGTGTCAATTGTGGAAGCTCCTGACAACACTTCACCATCAAGCGGAATTCTTTCGCCTGGTTTAATGATCATTATCTCTCCAGTTTGAACGTCTTCAACACGCATTTCCACAGAAGTGTTGCCTTTTTTAATCGTTGCGACATCAGGTCTGATTGACATCAATTTTTTTATGGATCTTCTGGATCGATTGACTGCTACGTCTTGGAAAAATTCACCGACCTGATAAAAAATCATAACTGCAACTGCTTCAGGATGCTCTCCAATAGCAAATGCACCCATAGTTGCTATCGTCATTAAGAAGTTTTCATCGAACACCTTACCTCGATATATGTTATTGACTGCCTTCAGTACAACTTCTCCACCGATGATGAAATAACTTAGTATAAGTAATACATAACGAAAAACCGTTCCTTCAGCAATCAATAATCCTCCAATAAATAGTAAGATACCTATACCGAAGATGATTAAATCTTTCGTCATTGATGATTCTTCATCCACGTGATCTTCATTCTTCACATTTGATTGTGCTATCGTTACGCCGGGTTCAATTTTATCAATAATTTTTTGAACCTTTTCTTCTATACGTTTTTGATCTAGCGAATTTTTGAATTGAAGTGTCAGTTTTTTTGCTATAAAATCAACGTTGGCACCTAAAATTCCTTCGGTTTTGTTTAATTTTTCTTCAATCTTAGCCGCACAATTTGCACAGTCTAAACCATCTATTGCATAAATGACATTTGGGGTTAGTTCACATACCTCGACATCACCCTCTTCATCTTTCACAATTTTTTTAATCGTGTCAAATAGTCTTGCAGTATCAGTTGAATCCGCAACTTGTACCTTGATTTCTTTTGTAACAAAGTTTAAATAACCTTCCTCAACTCCGTTTAACTTCTTTATCTTTTGTTCAATCTTATCTGCACAACTCGCACAGCTAATTTCTGATAAACTATATTTAATCTCTTTCATGTTTTTTCTCCATTCTACTTATGTTTTAGATGATTCATTGCTTGAGTTATTAACACGTGGACGTGGTCATCGTCAAGCGAGTAATAAACAACATTCCCCTCTTTTCGGTATTTAACCAAACGATTCTCTCTTAAGGTTTTCAATTGATGTGAGACAGCGGATTGACTGACATTGATCACAGCAGACAGATCGCACACACACAACTCGGTTTCTTTTAATGCCAATATGATTTTCATTCTTGTGGGATCGCTAAATGTTTTGAAGAACAAAGTTAGCAGTGAAATAGATTCATTATCTAGTAAGTTTTTATGGGCTATTTCTATTTTTTCAGGGTGAAGAACATTACATTCACAAAACTCTATTATATCTTTTTGATCCATACTAATCTCCTATCTATATGAGCGCTCATTCATATAGATATATTGTATCACAATAAACTACGGAGTCAATAAAAACAACTTCTTTAGATGTTTCCACATTGATTTCGATATGTTTCCACATTGGGCAAAAAGTAAAAAAGAAGTATTTAACCCTGATTTAAGAGGTTAGATACTTCTTCTATTATTATATGAATGGTTTTGTTAAGCCGTTTTTAAAGAAAGCAATACGATAGACTCAACGTGAAATACTTAGACTATTTATGGAATAAGTCAATAAATCGTAAGATATCTTTATTTATCAATGTTTACTCGTCGTTTTTCTTTTCTATGTCATCTGTGCTTACCTTTAAGAAAGTAGGCTATTTTGTTTTTATGCTTCAAAATACCCTGTAAGCTAGGTTTTATCATTGAGAATATAATTGGACAATAACCACTTCTGGCCTGTTATTAATTCTTACGGGAATTATGCTGTTTCCAATACCACGACTGACAATCATCGTAGTATTGGCTTCATGATATTCTCCTGCATCATATTTTGGGAAGAACCCCTGATTTGGAGCAATAACGCCCCCTATAAAAGGAATTCTGAACTGCCCGCCATGTGCATGACCACTGAGAACTAAATCAATGTCATTTTTTACATATACTCCAAAGAATTCTGGTCTGTGCGACAATAAAATCTTGAACCCATCTTTTAAATTCATATTGTAAAGTTTAGCCTCTAGCATGCTCTCTTGAAGGTAAGGAGCCTGATCTGAAAAATCAGGATCGTCCAAACCAATCAGTTGAATGCTGTCTTTATCATTCGATATTGTAATCACCTCATCACGTAATACAGTGACACCTGCGTCGAGCAATTGTTCTTCCAGTTCATAGTAGATATCTCCAATCCATGCCTCATGGTTGCCTGTCACATAATAGCACGGAGAAATTTTTACCGCCTGTTGAATAAACTTTATTGCAATGTCTATGTCCATGTGATTTGAATCTACCAGATCACCAGTAATAACAATGATATCAGGATTCTCCTCTTTCAAGATTTTAATTGTTTTCGAATTATCCTCTCCAAATTCTGAATTATGCAAATCTGCAATCTGTGCAATCTTATATCCTTCAAATGCAACTGGCAAACGCTCCAAAGTTATCTTATAACGAGTGGTGCCTATTGTAAGATTACCCCAGACGGTTATACCTCCAAAAACAGCCAATAAGATTAGAATTGTAATTATGATGATTCTTTTTGACTTATTATTATTTTTCATTTTTTTCAATCCAAGTAACCTCCATAAATCCAAATTTGCTATTTTCTCTTAGAACTGTACTTTTTATTTTTTCTCTGGTTGCCATCTTCACCCTTTATAACATTACTTCTATTTGCCTTCTCAATCTGTACTGCCTTAAACTGTTCATCACTTATAATAGAAGGATTATTATCTTCAGAAATATAATGAGCTTCGTACTTCCCTGAATTTAATAGTCGAACTATTCCTATATATTTTTCATTACTTAACATTACATCAATTGTCCTTTACTCCACTTATCTTTTCCAGTTGGGGATTTAATACCAAGCCTTTCTAACTCTTCAATTATTCCTATAATACTTTTGCCTTGAAGGTAAAAATCAAATATTAGCTGTACATTTTTAGCCTCTTCATATCGTGTAGAAGTTTTAGCACCCCTAAATTATGGCTTAATAAAGAGATAATTAATAAAAGGCTCGTGTATTCATTGTGCCAACCAATCACTAATCATTAGGAATCCATTTTCCATATAGTTCAATATTTTGTGCTGGCATAAGACTAAATGAATATAATTTAGAAAACATCTCATCAGTATACCAACCACCAAATGTATAACCTTCCCTAATAGGAATATACTCTATGATTGTTTCGTTAAGTCGATAAGTGTCAATCTTAAGAATCGTAGATTTTTTTAGATTTTGAAGTTCGGTCGGAGACGAGTAAAAGTTCCAACCCCATGCAAATATTCGTCCTTTTGAGGTAATAGAAAGTGAGTCGTAAAAACCACCAACAAATTCAATAATAACCTCATCAACACTTAAATCAAAATTGCTCGTAATCTCAATTGGGATAGCCTTAGATACTGTAGTCCCATCACCAGTTTGTCCGTACAAATTATGCCCCCACCCAAATAAATGATTCTCTGAAGTGATTGCAAATGCATGTGATCCCATTGAATAAGCTTTGACAATTGTTTCTCCACTAGCTAAATTAAAATATGAAGTAACATCCGTTGGTACTTTCTTATCCGCATAGGTACCGTCTGGATGCTGAGCTGCATTGCCTGTTCCCCAAGTAAAAATCCTACCTCTTGAAGTTAATGCTAGCGAATGTGCAAGTGATGCACCAAGAGAAATTATTCTTTCATTCGAATATAGATCAAATAACACATTGAACATCACAGGAACCATTTCATCTGTAGTTGTTCCATGTCCTAGTTGTCCTACGTTATTTCTACCCCATGAGAAAACTCGTCCAGTTGATGTCACTCCAAGAGTGTGGCTGTCACCGACCGCGAAATTTATTGTTTCACCCGCAGTCATTCCAAAATAACCCGTTATGTTGACTGGGATAATTTTATTCATTTTTGTGCCATCTCCGAGTTGACCATATTGGTTATTCCCCCAAGAGAAAATTCGTCCGCTAGAGGAAGTGGCCAAAGAGTGATCTCCTCTCTCGCCTGCAAAAACGTTAATTATTTTTTCATTGGAACTAAGATAGAACCACTGAGTTATATCAGTTGGGATGGACTTGTCAACCGTTGTTCCATCTCCTAAAATCCCTGAATTGTTTTTACCCCACGAAAAAACTCGACCTAACGAAGTAAGAGCAATGCTGTGATGACTTCCTGCTTCAATTTTCGTTATAAGCTCACCATCAGAAAGATTGAAGTTCTCAGTAATATTCACAGGTGTACTCTTATCTTTCTTAGTCCCGTCACCAAGTTGACCATAATAATTCATTCCCCAAGAATATACTTGTCCACTACTGGTAATTGCTAGGTAATGAACTCCTCCTGATATAATTTGAACAACATGATCAGGAATCAAATAGGAAACTTGATATTGAACATCTTCTTCTATAAATTGAGCTACATATGTTTTATCACCTGTAACTGTTTCTATTTCTGGAGCCCATCCATTAAAAGTATATTTGAATTCATTCGTTGAATTCTTTGATGGTGTATTTCCCGTGTAGATAGGGACAGAACCCCACAAGACTTCATCTGTTTTAATAATTGTTCCGTCTTCATACTGCCATGTTATTGTATATTTTTGCTTAGTAGGGTCATCATCATCACGCATTGAATAGGTGATGATTATCAACACATCTTTATCAAACACATCCCCATTCTTAAACGTGTCTGAACCATTGATAGTTACATTTTTTGTAGAACCAGGTTCAGTAATATCCCAAATGATATCATAAACAGGGACAGTTTCGATATTGATGAATCCCCAATCTTGCAGAATTTCGACTACTTCCTCAAAGTTTTTTCCTACAAAATATGACTCAGAATTTACTACATCGACTTTATTCAAGTCAATTTCGCTTTCTGTAAATACTGCGGTATATACTTTTTCACCCGTGACAGCAACTACTTCTGGAGTCCATCCACTAAAGGTATATTTAGTCTCGTTAGTAGATTCTTTATAAGGTGTATCACCTGTGTAGCTAGGAACATTACCCCATAGTACATTTTCGGTTTCAATAATGGTTCCATCTTCATATTGCCAAGTTATTGAATATTTCTGTTTTGTCGGATCATTTGAAGCCTTCATTGAATACGTGACTATAATTGAGACATTTTTTTCATAAATATCACCCGATGAAAAATTTTCTGACTCGCCAATTTTCACACTTTTTGTTGTACCTTCTTTTGTAATACCCCAAATTATGTCGTATACCACTTCAGTTTGAATGTTTGTAAATCCCCAGGATTCAAATTTTGCAACAACATCTTCGTAATCTGTTCCAACTAGTGAAGATGAGGATGATTTTACTTGTGCTTCGTTATCATCAAGTTCAACTGTTACTTCACATCCCATTAAAACAAAACCTAAAAATATCATCATCACTAAAAAAATACTTCTAATCGTTTTCATTAGTTCCTGGTATACCTAATTTAGTAATTATATTAAACACGGCATACTCCCCCTTCTCTATCTTATGAGTAACATTTTGAATTTAAATTTTCGGAGGAAATATTCCTGACAGTTCGCTTTGCAAACTAGCCTTCTGCCATTCGGGCATGCCCTCTTTCCAAACAAAACTATCCGGACTTAAATTACCACTAACTACCATACTTCTTAAAGTATCCAGGTCAAAAGGACCAACAGGTTTTCCGTCTTTTGAAACATAAAATGTAGTAATTGGTACTGCAGGCGGAACACTTTGTTTTGTACTATTTTGATTGATAGAATTGTCAAAAGTTCCAGCGATATTTTTACCAACTGCAGAACCAACAGCCATACCAGCCATCATTGAAACTGGGTTAAAACCTGCGTTTTGTCCGCCTAAGTCAATATTCCCAGCACCTTTCTCTCCCATCTTACCTAAGGCTTCTGCCCCAGCAATTCCTACTTGACCGCCAATTTCAGTCTGATAAGCACCAATATTGGATTGTCGAGTCCCCATGCGTTGAGAATACTGTCCTTCTTCTCTTTTAATCCTTAACTCTTCTTGATAGTTATGAAGTTCAGTTTCTGCTTTAATGGTTGAAATATCCTTAGTAACTCTTTTGAGTTCAATATATGATTCATTGCCTTTATCAACTTCGATTGTACTAATATCAATACCCGTAACTGATATGCCAAAAAGATCTAAAAGTCTATCTTTAACATATAATTCCACTTTTTCATTGATAAAATCAATCTTCGATTCAATCGCAATTACTGGAATATCGTGTTCAGATGATGCATTTGTAACAACTTCTTTTACATAACGTGTTACAGAAGCATTTATCTTATTCTTGAGGTCTTCAATATTGAAATTAACCATTTGATGATAGTTACCGAATGTTTTATAGTCCTCCACATTAAATGTCAAGGCTCCTCTAACCGCAACAGGAACAGGAAAGTCTGGAAATCTCGAATCTACAACATCAAAATAGGGAATACCAAATCTAGTTTGAATCGCTATTGATGTATTAATGAAAAAAACCTCTGCTTGGAATGGAGTATCACCTTCATACCATAGTCCAATAATTGAAGATAATATAGGGAAGTTTTTCGTTTTCAGTTTTTCATCAAATGGACCAACGATAAAGTCCTGCATTGTACCGTTTTTTTGTTTATACACAAAAACAGCAACCTCACCAGTTTTCACCCTTAATATGGAGTTAGTCCTAATTGCTGTTTCTCTTTTTGAATCCCTCTCATTTACTCCATTTGGATGCCATTTCCAGACCAAGTAATTAGTTTCATCGCATCGGATTACATCACTGAATCCACCTTTTTTTCTTAAAAAACTCATACGTAAGCTCTCCATTCTTATTATGATTTGTTAATCCATTTTTTGTTACAACAAACTATTCCTTCTCTTCCTCTTCTTCATCTTCATCGCTATCAGAGCCAGAAGTATTTTTCTTTTGTGAACCCCAATGAAAAATACCTACACCAGCAAACAAAGCAAAGAAACCCATCATACTCACCATATAGAAAGGTGAATCTTCATCACCTGATTCAGATCCCATAAAAAATCCAAAAATGAGCATAGCTATACCTATAACGAATAATATTGCCCCTAAAAAATACTTCCATCCTCGTTGTAAATTTCTGTTAAGTGATTTATTTTTATACGATCTCATTGTTTTACCATATAATTTATCTACATATTCAAACTCTGATGTGTTACCAAAAGATAGCTTTGCTTTATGATATGTTTGCTCTAACTTAGACTTCCAAGCTTCTTCACATCTAGAATCGGTTGTCAAATTTGATATAGCTAAGATAAAAAACTCATAAATATCTTCTTTTGTGTTAGGAATATAAAAATTGCTAATTAAATCATTTTTTTTAGCCACAGAATTTGTTTTTTCTAATTTCTCAGCCAGTTCTTTGACAACATTTGTCACATTTGAACCCCTAAGCTCGTAACCACAATCTTTGCACTTGTGTTCAAATGAATCTAACCGAGATCCACAATTTGGGCACTTATGAATTTTTCCATCAAAGATTATTTTTCTTTTTGAATCAGAAGCAGATTGTTCACTAATTTCAACCTGACTACCGCAACTATTACAAAACTTTGAACCATCTTCTAATTGTTTGCCACAATTTGAACAAAACATACCATCACCCCTTATTATGCTTATTATTGTCAATTTTTACAGCATCACAAATGTCTCCAATATTACAATTGAGATACTCGCAAATCCTCAATAATACAGAAAGGGCGACTTCTTCGTTTCTTCTAAGTTTAGTCATTGTACCCGTTGCGATGTTTAGATCTTTTCGCAAATCTGCTGGTGTAATATCTTTTTCAATTAGAACAATCCACAGTTTTTTATAACTGATATCCATATTATCCAGCACCTTTCAATTGCAATATACTTAAATGATAGCACAATAGTATTAATTTCACAATATGAACATGCGAATTTTTCGCAACTTATTGCGAATTGTAATATTTTAGCTACATTTGATATAATAATTTCTACTTTTAAATACTTTTTTCCGATATGTTTAACGACAATGATAAAGAAAAATGCCCATAGTTTTTGCTATGAGCATGAGATATCTAATTTATCCTTGAATAAAAAAGTACTTGTATGCGGAATATTACCATAGCCTAGTGTCATCTGGGAAGCTTTTCTATATCATGGTAATCCAAGTACCCTTTAGGCATTCGTTTTAATTATTCTTCTTCAGGTTCTATACCAAAGAAGTCACACAAAACAAGATAAGCGGCATACCTTTTGGCACTCTTTTTCGACTTAGAAAGTGCTGTTTTTTGAATGGACCAGCTTCTAACATAACAAGTACATGACCACCAATACTCACCATCATCATACACTTGTTCATCAGGAATATCGTATTGTGGTATGGAGCATCTGCCACTTTCAGCCAATTCTTTAAGTGTGCTGACTGCATTATCCTGTGTTAGATTTTCTTTTAGCTCATCCATGCCATCTTCTACATCATGTAATTGATCATCAATTTGGAGCATGAATTCCACAGAGTTTTGGAGCTCATCTGGATCCCAGTCACTGTCGATTGCGATGGCACCAAGAATAGCTTCAAATAAATCAGCTTTAACTTTTTCTTGAGTCCATACCTTGTTATCGATGTCGCTTTGTCCCAAGTACATCATGGACTTGAAACCTAGTTCTTCAATTCTTTTGGCGAGATTTGCATTGCTGACGATTTCCTTTTTCAGCTCAGTAAAGTCTTGCTCGTTTCTATGAGCCTTAATGCAATATTCATCGTTATCTTCTTGCTCATCATATGTATCCGTTTGAGACTTGAAAAATCCGTATCTTTCAGCAATAACTTTGGTCACATAAAAATCCAAAACTCGATCGCCTAAAAACTCTAAAACCTCATTGTTCTCCCCACCATGTTCAGCTGAATAAGACTTTCTTGTGAAAGCTTGAAGCAACAAATCTGTGTTCTTAAAATAGTAACTACATTTTCTTTGTACATCATCGATGTGTTCTTTTAAATCCTTCATTTGATTTCCTCCTATGATTTGTCCGAGAAAATAAAAAAGACCTCCCGATAGAATAGGCATACTCCTGCATAGGTACACTTATCCCTTAAATAGGTCTTATTAAATCAAAATAGTACTTGTAAGACTTTAAGCATATTAACTCCCGCTTCCCGAAAGAGTTAATATACAAATCGCGTTACTCAATTACTTTGAGGAAATAATTCCCTTACCTTATCGGACTACCTTTAATATACAATAAAAATGTCCATTTGTCTACATCTCTATATTGAAAAAAGCTTCGTTGTTGAGGCTGTTTAACGTTAAATGATAATTTCTCATCCATTTTTAAACTTGAACTTAATCTTATTGTCTTTGTTTACGACCGCTTCGTTTACCATCGTATTCCAAAGAATTGGTTCAAACTCTTGGATTAATGATTGCTTGTGCTTGATCTATTTAACGAAAGATTTCATCGCTCCTCAATGGTTAATGGCATCTTTTTTTGATTTTGCCGGTATAAAATGAAAAAACCTCATAAAAGGATAATTTTCCTAATACGAGGTCTTTGGTAGTGCGCAATTAAATGGCATAAAATAGACAAAAATAAAAAAAGTAGCATAACAATCGGAGTGGGTACCGAAGTGTTATGCTACATAATTATTATATCAAATTTATACATTTAAGTCAATTTAAAATGGCTTTATATGGCTGTAAAAGTCATTTTTATTTTGGTTTATTAATTTGGTTAGAAACATCTATAATCGATTCAATAATTCCATCAATAGTACCCAGATCAATTGTAATCTTCTGATCAAGCAGGAACTGACTTATATTTGAGATCACGTATTTCTTCTTTTGATCGCCTTTAGTATAATTCTTTTCTGCATCAATACAAAGCTTTCTAATTTGCTCTTCAACTTTGATAAACGTTTCAAAGTATAATTTTGCTTTCGAGTTTCTTTTTGACCAGTAACCTAATCCGATAGACACAAGTGAAAGTATCACACTGAAGATGGTCGTTATTAATTCTGTATTATTCATCTTTCTTATCCTCACCTTTACTTAGCACTTCAAGTGCATTTTTAATCATTCTAGGAACAGGCAATCCTGCAAGCGTTGAGTTTTCTAGGATACTTACACCTTCCATCGATATGAAGGCGATCACAGCTCCATCTCTTACAAGATTCGTACCTAATACAATATCTAGCTGTTCAGCTAAAGCAACTAGAAACAGAATGAATATTTTCTTAGCTAGTCCTTTAATACCAGCTTCACTACTCACTCTGCCATTTTTTGTTTTACTGCTTTTCTTAAACACGATTGCTAAGATTAAACCAGATAGAAAATCAATAATCATGAAGATTATGAGTGCGATTAACAATTTATCAAATCCTCCAAATAGGTATGAGGCTAAGGAACCTAAGGATCCTACAATTGTTAATATTAAGTATTTAACTTTCAAGTTCTCAAACCTTCTCTAATTGTAATTATTTCATCAAGATATGTTTTTAACTGGGTTAAGTGGTCAGGTGTGTTCAACTCTTTATCCCAGTTCTTTTTATGTTCAAATACTTTGTTTAACCACACCTCATTTAGGTTTACATCGTATTTTCCTGTTTCTAAGTATTTCTCTAAAATACCTCTGATTCTAATAATGTGATAGCTTCTTTTGACTATCACATTTTCAACATTGACGAGTTGATTGAAATACTCAATGACTGCATCTAGGTATTGAGGTAATACATCTTCAAACTTCAAGGCGGTGATACTGTTATATTCCGTCTGATAACTTGGATTTAGATAGATTAGATTATCTGCCATGTTGATCACATCATCCGAATGAATCAGGTTGTAAAGTGGCAATGTGTCATTCATAGACTGTCTTTGTAAAAAGTTCTCATATCCATAAGCGAATATATCAACACCTTCAATTGAAGCATGAATGATGCCATTGAAGTTACTTAAAACTACCGTTAAATCTGTGTCAGACTTTTTTTGCTTTGTCTTGTAGTTATCTGAACCGCAGTAATAAATAAACATCACTTCATTCATAGCAAACATGTTCACAACGATTTCTGTTAGCTTGCTGTTGGTAAACTTTCTAGGCATCATACATCCTCCTCTACTTCTACATCATCCGTTGATTGTTCAAATCCCTCAACATTTTCTTTTAGCCAAAGATATGCAATACCTCTTGGATCTTCGTTGATGAATAAATCAAAATCGACATCTGGCACTTCAATATCTACGACTTCTAAGGGTTCACAATGATTAAACCTTTTATCCTTTGAAATGTAGGATGCGACACAAAGTATAATCTTTCTACTTCGATAATTAATGTTGATACCGATGATACGGTGATAACTAACATC
>NZ_JAFBBG010000020.1 GCF_016907055.1 Paracholeplasma morum | reverse complement strand
GACAAAAATACCTCTGAACACCTGTTTTAGTTCTCCCATGTTTGATGGATGGATGCCCACAGGTTGGGCAATAAGTTAAATTTGACATAGAACGTTCCTAGACTACAAAAGCGAGTACTTTATCCCCAGGAACGTCGCCAAACAATTCAAGGATAAAATACTCGCTTTTATAGTTCCTTTTTTAATATTGTTTGGCATTGTCATTATATCATATTTTAGTATTCAATTGTCATCAGTTTTTGGATGGTGAGATGTTGTCTTTGTTAAGATATCAATCCTACACGTGACCAACACTCTTCACCACTCGTCAGAAAAAAAAAAGGCTATTGGCCTTATTTTTTTTAAGCTCTTGTAAGTGTACCCTTTTTAAGTGCACGTGCAGAAACTTTAACTTTTTTAACATTACCATCTTCATCGATGATTCTTACTGTTTGTAAATTAATTTTCCATGTACGTCTAGATGCATTTAGTGCGTGGGATCTTGTATTACCAAAGGAAGTACCTTTACCTGTTAAATAACATTTTGCCATAATTTCACTCCTTTACTTCGCGCATGAAAACTATAACATAGTATAAAATAAAAAGCAACTGATTTTGCGTTAAAACTATAAAAAATAGCATACACTTGTTTCTAATTGATAAACAACATCGTTTATTTGATGATTGGATAATTGTTCGGTATTCTACTGAATTACTCCGCACATGTGCATGTGCGTAGGCGCATCTCTAATTAAGTAATTCACAAGTTATTATTCATATTATATGAGGCTTTACAGCGCAATTAAGCGATAAAGTGGCAAAATCATTTTAGTTATTTTTCTCACTCTAAAATAGTTGAAATATTTACTCTCTAATATGATATAATATAGACGTATCATGATATAGTTGCAATTTCAAAATATTCATGATATACTGAAAAAGCCTTTAAAAAATAATAATTAATAATGCCTTTAACCCTTAATATAAGGATCTAAATATATCGAAAATTTCATCACCTTAAAGTCATTTTGATTAATCAGGAGGATTACAAATGGCAAACACAGTCAGCGGTTCACTATTTAAGAAAATGGTAACCAACGGTGCAATTAACCTTAAGAACAATCATCAAGAAATCAATCACTTAAACGTATTTCCGGTACCGGATGGCGATACAGGTACAAACATGCAAATGACAATGATGGCGGGCGTAAAAGAAGTATCAGCGCTTGATTCTAAGTCTATCGTGGATGTATCAAAAATTCTATCAAGAGGATTACTAATGGGCGCTAGAGGCAACTCTGGTGTTATTCTATCGCAGTTTTTCCGTGGCGTTTATAGCGAAATGGCAAAAATCAAAAATGGATCAGCAACAGTCGATGAATTCATCGCTGCTTTAGTTGGTGGATACCAAATGGCTTATCGTGCCGTTATGACACCCGTTGAAGGAACCATTCTAACAGTTGTTAGAGAAGCTGCAGAAAATGTACTACGTGAAAGACCAAAACTAAAATCGGTTGAAGACGTATTACAATGCTACTTAATTCAAGCTCAAAGATCTCTAGACAAGACCCCAGAATTATTACCAGTATTAAAACAAGCTGGTGTAGTTGACTCGGGTGGAGCTGGTTTTATTAAGATCATCGAAGGTATGTTATTGGCTGCACAAGGCCAAACATTAGCCTTAAAACAAGATGTTCAAGAAGTACCTCAACACGAAGAAGGCTTCCAAGGTAAGAATATCGAAGATTTCAACATTGAATTCGGTTATTGTACAGAATTTATTGTTAAATTACATAACATTCAAGACTTTGACCAAGAGAATCTAAGAAATACCCTACTTCAAATGGGGGATTCTTTAGTGTTAGTTCAAGACGAAGAACTTGTAAAAGTACACGTACATACTAACCAACCAGGTGTTGCAATCACTTTAGGTCAAAAATATGGTGATCTTCAAACAATGAAGGTTGAAAACATGAGATTACAACACGGTCAAGTGGTTGATAGTCTTCATGAACATGACCACAATCATGACCATAAAGAAGAAAGCTATCAAACTGTTAAAGAAGAACGTTCTAAATATGGTGTTATCGCTGTATGCTTTGGAGATGGCATTAAACAAGCTTTCAAAGAACTTGGCGTAGACTACATCATTGATGGTGGACAAACAATGAACCCACCTACAGAAGAGTTTATTAAGGCTGTAAAAGCTGTTAATGCTGAAAATGTCATCATTTTACCTAATAACTCTAACGTAATTCTATCTGCTGAACAAACATTAACCCTTTGTGAAGACGAAAACATTCGTGTCTTAAAGACTAAGAGTGTTGGACAAGGTTATGCATCACTAATGGTATTTGATAATACACAAGAAGTTGATGATAATATTGAATCTATGAGCGAAATTATCTCAAATATGACTACAGGTGAATTAACCTATGCAGTTCGAGATACAGAAATGAACGGTGTAAAGATCCAAAAAGGCGATTTCATCGGTATTTCAAAAGGAAACATCTTAGTATCCATTCCAAATCGTTTAGAAGCTATTAAAGGCTTATTAGACTCGATTGTTAAGGAGACATCCGAGATTGTTACACTATTCTTTGGTAAAGACGTTGAAGAATCTGAAGTTCAATTGGTTAAGGAATACCTACTAACCATTAACGAAGATATTGAAGTCGAAATTATCAATGGTAAACAAGATATTTACGCTTATATAGTAGCAGTTGAGTAAACATTCAATGGGTATAATTTAGGTTATACCCTTTACTTTGTGGATATGGCGGAATGGTAGACGCGCATGTTTGAGGGGCATGTGGCTTTTAGGCTGTGTGAGTTCAAATCTCATTATCCACACCATGTAAATAATAACGGCTTAATAAAGCCGTTTTTTGTTATATAAATATATTCAATACATATTTTTAGTATGAATGATAATATTTTATGCATATTTATTTTGAGTATATATTTCTACTATCATTCGTTTTCTCTGATCATTTATATATAAATCATTTTAGCTGGTTACGGATTCATGATATAATAAATGTAATTTATGGAGGTGAGTTTTATGAAACCACTGAATGTTGGTGACGCCGTCCAAATTCATAGTTATAAACACAACAAAACACTACATCGAATTTGGAGAACGGCAACCGTGATCAAACAAACTGAGAATTGTCTTATTCTCGGAAATTATAAAACCAGAGTGATTGAGTCAGATGGCAGAAACTGGATGACTAAGGAACCTGCAATCTGTTACTTTTTCAAAGACAAATGGTTTAACGTAATTGGTATGTTAAAATCCGATGGCATCTATTATTATTGTAACCTCTCGAGTCCTTATCTTTATGATGGTGAAGCGGTGAAATACATAGATTATGATTTGGATGTTAGAGTCTCACGAGATGGATCACTTAAAATTTTGGACGAGGATGAGTATTTAAAACATCAACTCAAGTTCCGTTATTCGGATGACATTAAAGAGATTGTCGAGAAAGAACTACAAGACTTAATCAAAATGATTGAGAATAAAGAACTTCCATTTGACCACTCATATGTCATGGAATGTTATGAACTATATAAGGAATACAAAAATACCAGCAAGAAATAGCTGGTTTTTTATGAAAGAGGACAAACATGAAACCATGGATGATACAAGCGCTTAAAATGGTTTTTGGCGCATTTATTGCTATTGAGTTGTCCGAGCTATTAGGACTATCTTATAGTGTTACTGCAGGCGTAATCGTCATACTATCCATTCAAAAAACCAAACGACAATCGATCAATATCGCCATTAAGCGTGTAATTGCTTCATTGATTGGATTAACCATATCGGTTGTCGTCTTTAAACTATTAGGATTTGAGTTATATGCATTCATTCTAGCTTTATTTTTATTCGTACCGCTTGCTTTCTATCTAAAGGTAGACGATGGCATCGTAGTCACAACCGTGTTAGTGTCACATATTCTTTTAGGGGCGAATCTCAGTCTTGCCTTGAATGCTGTATACATTTTATTAGTTGGCGTGATTATTGCATTACTGATTAACTTATACATGCCGAGTTTTCAAAAAAGAATAGAACTAGAAATAAATTCGATCGACCAAGAACTTAGAAATAGTATTAGTGATATCGTTAATGAGGTTAAACCTAATTTTAGTGCGTTATCGGTTCTTATTGAAAAAGCGATGTCTAGAATTCAAAGAGAATCAGAAAACAAGTTATTCTCACCTAAAGATATGAACATCGAGTATGTTATTATGAGGAAGGAACAACTTCGTGTATTGGTAGAAATTCAAAATGACTTATTTAAGGTTATTAAAACGGAATACAAACATACAATCATCGAGTTCTTATCAAAAGTCAAAGATGGGATTGGTAAAGATAATATGGCACGACCATTATTAGTATCCCTCAATAACCTACGAGAAGAGTTTAAGACTAAACCGCTTCCTGTAACCAGAGATGAGTTTGAAGAACGTGCGTTATTATTCCACATTCTTCATGATTTAGAGACGTTTTTACAAGCTAAAGTATCTTATCACCAAATGGTGGACAAAACACGTTAAAACCCCTATTTTAGGGTAAAAATATAAGGAGATTATTTTATGAAGTTACATAAGGCTTTACCAGAATTAGTTCAACTGATTATTGTTGTGCTTTTGACGTTTTACGGCGTATATGAACGCATCAATGACAAATTCAATTTCATTGACTCGCTCATTCAGTACATACCACTACTAATCATCAGTTTCATTGCGATTTGGGCAATGTATAAGTCAAAAGGCTTAGTCAGTTTCTTATTAGTATTAATCACATTCTATCCAAACGGGATTATGGAGTTTGCAAATTGGTTATTTGGAATCTTTGATAATGGCATCAACCTTGATGGTTATGTAGCATTAAGATTGGTTATCACTGTATTCTTAATTATGATGGTGATTTCCTACTTATTTGATAATCCAAAGACCTCTAAGAAGAACTATAATATCGAAATAGGTGTCCTATTTGGGTATTTAGCATATTCATTGCTTTATCAAAGTGTTCCAAATGCACTATATCTACTAGTATTACCATTGGTAATCTATGTATTTGGATCTGATTTCTTAGGCGTATTATTCATGATTTCAAAACTAATTACCATTCCACTTATTCTATTTAAAACCTTAGATGCAAACATAGAATTATCGAATAGTGCATGGATCTACTATATTCTTGGTATTGTGTTACTCGTTTTCTCATTTGTAGCCTTAAGCAAGAACATTTCAAAGAATGGATATAATGCATAAAAGTCGAGCAATCGACTTTTTTTATGTTTCAAGTGTTGATATCCATCATTAAAGGCTTAATAAAGAACGATTATATAGGATGATTTTTGGTGATATAAAAAATAAAAAACGGCTTTAATTAGCCGTTAATTGGTATTTTTGGAGCGGGCGAGGGGAATCGAACCCCCATATCATGCTTGGCAAGCACGTATATTAACCATTATATTACGCCCACAGCATTATTATGATAACAAGGATGAGTTTTATTGTCAACTCTTTTTATCATATTTTTTAAATTATAGTGGTCGGGATGACAGGATTTGAACCTGCGACCTCCTGGTCCCAAACCAGGCGCTCTACCAAGCTAAGCTACATCCCGAGATTATTATATGGCGCGTCGTAAAGGATTTGAACCCTCAACCCTCTGATCCGAAGTCAGATGCTCTATCCAGTTGAGCTAACGACGCAAAATCAAAGTGGCGGTCCGGACGGGAATTGAACCCGCGATCTCCAGTGTGACAGACTGGCATGTTAACCACTACACCACCGGACCAGCATGATGAATTATATCATAACTCATCATGCGTTTTCAAGAGGTATTGCGGGGATTTTGTTAGAAAGGCTGAAACCCTGATTATGGCTCTCTTCAGACTTAAAGAAATCAGGAATACCTTCAAAGACAAAACTGAATCTTGAAGGGCTAATGTGTTTGGTTTCTTTTAAATAAGCACTATGATCTGCATAACCTAAGACATGTTCGGTTTGTTTCATAATATAGGTCTTTGTGATTACTGGAAGCTTCAATGCCTCTAGCTGTGTTTTAAAGTGGACGAATAATGTATCTGCTTTATCTTTCATCCCATAACGAACGAGAAAATATAGAATATATTGAGCTAGTGGAATATAAGATTCTTTCCTAACAAATCGCTTAATTAAAAAAGCGTGTGTGTGAATGTATGACGCACGTGTTATAAGTGGTACGATCCATTCATCTTCTTGGAATACATAATAGTCATAAAGGGTTGAAAGAATGGGTAGTATCTCATTTGGGAAATCCGATACTGGATACTTCTCAATTTGAGTTTCTAACATCTTTAAATGATAAGAAGACAGGTTATTTGTATATTGGGTAATAATGGATGCTTTAAACAATGGATCTTCATTAAACTTCTTATAGGCTTTAAAATCACCGTATATCTCATCGGTTGAGATATTTGATGTTAAGGTAAATAAAACACCAAACAGTAGTGTGTATAAAGAAAATGGGGTAAAGAATGGAGATGTATGGAATAATACTAAGTTCATGATAACAATCAAGGCAGTATATATTATCGTAAATAATGGCGCTGCGATTAAAGACTTAGAGATTGCTTTTGCATATCTATAGTAGGACAATTCCTCCTTAATTGAATCTATTTCAGGCATAACCATTCCACCGCCTAATTTAAGCAGTTTAAAGTTGAACTTGAAATGCCATTTCCCCTCATTTTTGGATAAGACGAAGAACAAAACTAGTAATGCTTTGATCTTCATCCCGTTCATCACGAACGCGATTAAATGTGTGAGTTCATGCAAGAAGACAGATAAAAAGAAACTCAATAAGAAAATAAGTATCTGAAAATAAAAAGGCAATTTAAATAAACTGCTAAAAAGCTCACTTATGTACCCATTATGAAAAAGAGGACTAGTGATGAATCCTAATAGTAAAGCAGCTAAAACGTATATCGGAAATCTGTATTTTTTCATATAACCACCACTTTCATTATAACACGGCAAAATCCTTATTGAAAAATGAATCAAATGTGATACTATCATACTTGAGGTAAAAATATGAAACAATCCAAAATGACTCTTAGAGTCTGTCAACATACAAACATTATTACATTTATTCTTTCTACTACGATTTTATTTAGCGTCATTCTTAGTCATCGATTATTAAACCTTTCACATACCCCGTTATTTAGTCTATTGTCAATGATTAATCAGGGGTTTATCTTGGTTTCATTGGCGATATTGGTATATGAGACACTTAAGAAAAGTCATATTAACCGTACAAAGATTACATGGGTCTTTTTCATAGTGTCTTCATTACTAACGATAACGTCCGTTATGCTCGAGAAAATGGTTTTTTAAAATCATTATTTTCGATCTACAAAGTGTTTTTTTCTGTCATATGCATGATTTCATGTTAAAATACGTTTAAGAAAGGTTTTGATATATTTGAAGGACATTAAACAACAAAAGACTCCCTTTTTTACAAAACTAAAAGAATATGGTTTATCAGATGTCGTTCCATTTGATGTGCCAGGACATAAACTTGGTAGACGCCCAAATGAGTTGAGCGATTTTGCTGGGAAACAGATATACCAATTGGATGCGAACGCACCTAGAGGTCTAGATACCTTATCTAAACCAACAGGCGTTATTATGGAAGCACAACAACTTTGTGCAGAAGCATTCAACGCAGACAAAGCATATTTTCTAACATCCGGAACAACCGGAGGGATTATCGCCATGATCATGGCGACTGTCAGAGCCAAAGAAAAGATCATTTTACCTAGAAATGTTCATAAAAGTGTCATTAATGCGCTTATTTTTAGTGGAGCGGTACCTGTCTTTGTCAAACCTGATTTGGATAATCACTTAGGGATTGCTAATGGCGTTTCCTTCGAGTTAATGAAAAAAGCCATCGACAATAACCCAGATGCAAAAGCTGTGTTTGTGATCAATCCAACCTATTTTGGGATTGTTTCAGACTTAAAGAGAATCACCGACTATGCTCATGAGAAAGACATGCTTGTCTTAGTAGATGAAGCGCATGGGGCACAGTTTTATTTTTCAAATGAACTGCCTGAAAGTGCGATGGACTTAGGCGCAGATATCGCAGCAACCTCGATGCATAAAACAGGTGTTTCATTTACACAAAGTTCGATCCTTTTAACGAAAGGAGATCGAGTGGATCAAAATAAACTTCAAACCACTTTAAATATGATTCATTCAACCTCTCCATCGGCACTCTTACTCGCGAGTCTTGACGTTGCGAGAAAACAAATGTATTTTGAAGGCGAAGAAGGCATTCATAAAGCCTTGGAGCTTAGAGAATCGATGACAGAAAAGTTTAACTCAATTAGAGGGATTTCGTTAATCGATGAATCTTACGCTGTTAAACGTGGGTTTGATTTCGGATTTGACAAAACAAAACTGGTCATTAAAGTTTCCGAACTAGGATTAACAGGTTTCGATGTATACAGAATGTTAAAAGACCGCTATGATATTCAATTAGAATTAGCTGAAACCTATTTGGTTTTAGCCATCATTACAATGGCAACCGATCGAAGTGATTTAGAAAGACTTTGCAATGCGCTAAAACAAATATCAGATGAGTTTTATGATGATACACCAAGTTTAAAGAAAATTAAGTTTCATTACAATTTTCCAGAACCTTTTGTTAGACCACGCGAAGCATACCACGCACCACACAAGATTGTACCTCTAGCAGATTCCCTCAACGAGATATCTGCTGAATCCATCATGATTTACCCTCCAGGAATTCCATTGTTGATTCCAGGCGAAATCATTGAGGAATCATTTTTAGAAGACTTAGACTTTTACCAACAAAGTGGATCAGTCATCTTCTCGGAACTTAATAACGGCTATATTAAAGTTATAGATAAAGACAATTGGATTAAATGGGAGGACTCAGATGAGTTTTAAGAAAGTAGATTTATCATTCCAAAGTTGCAAATCGGAATACAGTGAAGCAGATGTGGTTATTTTTTCCTGTCCAATGGATTCAACCACTTCATTTAGACCAGGTACGCGTTTTGCAGGTAATGCAATTCGTGTAGATTCATTTGGTATTGAGTGGTATTCACCATACCGTAACATGGATTTAAAAGATTATAGAACCGCTGATATTGGCGATTTAGACTTACCAATTGGATTAGTTGAAGATGCGCTAGATATGATTTATGACACAACTAAGACAATCCTTAAAGACAACAAAAAACCAATGATGATTGGTGGAGAACATTTAGTTACGTTACCTGTGTTTAAAGCAGTAGTTGAGAAATATCCAGATGTCCATATGATTCATTTGGATGCCCATACTGACTTAAGAGACGAATTCTTTGGTCGTAAGTTATCCCATGCCACAGTCATTAGAAGATGTTTTGACTTAGTCGGACCGGGCAAGATTTACCAGTTCGGTATTCGTTCTGGAGACAAGCACGAATTTGAATGGGCAGGTAAAGGAAACACGCACCTACGCAAATTTGACTTTGAAGGCTTAAAAGAAGTAGTAGACTCACTAAAAGGTAAACCAGTCTACATTACAGTCGACTTAGACGTCCTTGATCCAGGTGTTTTCCCAGGTACAGGTACACCTGAACCAGGTGGGATGCAATACAAGGATTTATTAAAAGCATTCGATTTATTCGAAACGCTTGATAATATCGTTGGTGCAGACTTTGTTGAACTTAACCCATATTTAGACCCATCTGGGGCTTCCAATGCGGTTGCAGTAAAAACTTTAAGAGAAATGGTATTACTATTACACAAATAAGAAAACGAGCACACCTTTAAGTAGATGTGCTCGTTTTCTTATTTTGTGCCGTAATAGGCTTTGATTAATATTTCTTTCATATCAGCTACAAGTGGTAGTCTTGGGTTAGCTGGGCTACATTGATCTTCATATGCTAGATAAGCTAAAGACTCAGCCATTTCTAAGTAGCGCTTTTCTTCAACGCCTTGTTCCTGAATAGACATCTTGATTCCAATGGATTTTCCAAGTTCATGTACTGCATCTGCAAGTGCATTTACCCCTTCAGCAGTTGTGTTAAATGGCAACCCTAAGAATCTCGCAATGGTTGCGTATTTTTCATCAGCTACATAGGATTCATATTTTGGCCAAGTAGATAGTTTTTGAGGTCTTTGACCATTGTATCTAATAACATGAGGTAACAGAATTGCGTTTGTTCTACCGTGAATTAAATGGAATTCTGCCCCTAGTTTATGTGCCATAGAGTGGCTGATACCTAAGAAGGCATTACCAAAAGCCATTCCGGCAATGGTTGAAGCATTGTGCATTTTTTCACGTGCTAGTGGATCGTTTTTACCATTATCAACAGAACGTTTTAAGTAATCAAACACGAGTTTAATCGCTTGTAATGCAAGCGCATCTGTATAGTCATTTGCAAGGGTTGAAACGTAAGCTTCAATGGCATGCGTTAAGACGTCCATACCTGTATCTGCAGTCACGCTCTTTGGTAGACTCATTGTTAAGGATGGGTCAATGATTGCAATGGTTGGGGTTAATGAGTAGTCAGCAAGTGGGTATTTCTTATTTTCTTTTTTATCAGAAATAACTGCAAACGGAGTGACTTCACTACCTGTACCAGAAGTAGTTGGGATACAAACCAATTTAGATTTTTTACCAAGTTCTGGGTATCTAAATGCACGTTTACGAATGTCTAAGAATTTTTGTTTTAGATCATCAAAGTTGACACTTGGATTTTCATAGTATAACCACATGACCTTCGCGGCATCCATTGGAGAGCCCCCACCTAGAGCGATGATGGTATCTGGTTCAAAGGCTCTCATGATGTCATAGCCTTTCATAACAGTGTCAATGCTTGGATCTGGTTCAACATCACAGAATAGTTGAACAGAGACTTTATTTCTTCTTAAATTAAGTTGGTCAGTGACTTTTTGAACATACCCCAAATCAACCATTTGACGGTCTGTTACGATGAATACACGTTCCATCTCACGCATTTGTCTTAAATACTCAATCGAATCTTTTTCGAAATATATCTTTCCGGGAATTTTAAACCATTGCATATTATTTTTACGTTTACCTACTTTCTTAATGTTTAGTAGGTTTATGGCATATACGTTATCGCCCACGGAGTTTTTACCATAAGACCCACACCCAAGGGTCAATGAAGGAATTAAGGCATTGTATACGCCTCCGATTCCACCAAATGTTGATGGGCTATTGTGAAGCACGCGAATGGCTTTGATTGTTTTAGAGAACTTCTCTACGATTTGTTTGTTTTCACTATGGATAGCTGCACTGTGACCTAACCCATTAAACTCAACCATTTGTCTACTAAGTTTTATGCCTTCATCTGAAGACTTAGCCTTGATTAAAGCAATGACTGGAGACAGTTTTTCTCTAGTTAGAGGTTCTTTTACGCCTACTTCATTACAGATAACCCCAATCACATTGGTTTTTTCAGGGATTTCAAATCCAGCGTTTTTAGCGATGTTATAGGCACTCATCCCGACCACTACTGGGTTAAGCTTTGCTGCATCGTAATTTTTGTCAGTGACATTAAACATATAAGCTTCTAGTAAGGCTTTTTCTTTTTTATCGCAGACATATAAGCCGTAAGTCTTGAATTCATTAATGGTTTCATCATAGATTTCTGAATCCATAATTACCGCTTGTTCACTAGCACATACCATTCCATTATCAAACGCTTTAGATAGAATTATGTCAGCGACTGCACGTTTAATATTCGCAGATTTTTCGATGTATGCTGGAACGTTACCAGCACCAACCCCTAATGCAGGCTTACCACAACTATAAGCGGCTTTAACCATCGCGTTACCACCAGTTGCTAGTATTGTAGCAACATCTTCATGGTTCATTAAAAGGTTTGTTTTTTCAATCGAAGGGTTAGATATCCAAGAAATACAGTTTTCTGGAGCCCCTGCTAAAATGGCAGCTTCTCTACAAATCTGTGCAGCTTCTGTACTACAGTTTTGAGCACTTGGATGGAAAGCGAAAATAATCGGGTTTCTAGTTTTTAAGGCAATCAGTGATTTAAAGATCACCGTTGCGGTTGGGTTTGTAACAGGCGTAATTCCACAAACAACCCCTACTGGGTCAGCGATTTCTGTAATTCCAGTTACTTCATCCTCTTTAATGACACCTACAGTTTTTAAGTGTCTCATGTGGTTGATGACATATTCAACAGCAAATAAGTTTTTGGTTGCTTTGTCTTCAAAAATACCTCTTTTTGTTTCTTCAACTGCAAGTTTAGCTAAATGACCATGTGCATTTAGTGCAGCAACAGAAACCTTCGCTACGATATGGTCAATAGCATCTTGATCGAGTTTGTAAAAAGCCTCAAGAGCATCTTTTGCATTCGTAACTAAAGAATCAATCTCGGCAGTAGCGGATAAAAGTGCTACCTCTTTTTGTTCCTTTACGGTTTGCATATTCAGTTTCCTTTCGTTTCTTTATGCCTTCATTATAAATCGTTTATTATTACAATGAATAACGAAAACGCTTTACTAAATTTATGAAAACGCAATCATACTATAAACGGTTTTTACGCCTTTATTAAGGTGAAATCCCTTTATGTAATAAAAAATGAAAATGCACGTCATTTGGCATTTTCATCTCTTAAGTCCTTAATCATATAGAATTCTTTCAATATACGTCCGTCTTTAAGCTTGATGGCATTCGGAATAAAAGAAGTCGTCACA
This sequence comes from Paracholeplasma morum, assembly GCF_016907055.1. Lineage (NCBI taxonomy): Bacteria > Bacillati > Mycoplasmatota > Mollicutes > Acholeplasmatales > Acholeplasmataceae > Paracholeplasma > Paracholeplasma morum. The sequence continues at coordinate 4,952 of NZ_JAFBBG010000020.1, read as the reverse complement.
AATCCCATTTTTTCATAAAGCCTAATGCCTCTATCATTGGTTTCAATTACTTCAAGTTCAAGTTGTTCAATGTTATCGGATTTTGCAACCCTAATCATCTCACTAATTAAGGTTTGACCCAGTCCAAGATTCCAATACGCTTTTAGTATTCCAATGCCCATCACCGCTCTATGTTTGTTCTTTAGTTTGGTTTTATAACTCATATGGCAGTTAGCGATAATAGCACCGTCATTAGACAGACAAGTAATCATCAAGTCGTTTGGTGATTGAAAAGTCCGGTTGATAAAAGCTCCTTCAGATTCGATGGAGATTGAATCGTATTCTTCTGGATAAGTTAGTATGTATTCTGTTTCAGAGGCAAGTTGTCTGACGAAACTTAATAGTCTAGACGCATCTTCAACTAACGCGTTCCTTAAGGTAACGATATGACCGTTCTTTAGTGTGATTTTTTTCTCATTATACAGCATTGTAAACACATCCTTTAGTTAATTATAACGGATAATTATTGTTTTATAGCCTATTAATTTAGAACAGTTATCGTTTTCTCTATAAAAGAAAAATGACTCTAGTGGAGTCATTTGATTGGATATAAATGGTGCCCTCAGCGAGAATCGAACTTGCAACACAGCCTTACCATGGCTGCGTTATACCATTTAACTATGAGGGCAGCAAACTTATTATACAAAATCAAAACGGTAATTTCAACCCAAATATGATAATATATATAAAGGAAGTGTTATAATGAAAAAAATATTACAATTGTTAAAACCATATAAGAAGACATTATCGGTCTCATTAACCCTAAAATCGCTAGGGACAATGGCAGACCTTTTTTTACCGTTTTTAATCGCCTACATGATTGACGATGTTATTCCAAAGACTGAAACGGGCAATTTAATGCCATTTTATCTAGTTGGACTGTTGATGCTTGCAATCGCATTAGTCGGGTGGATTATGAACATTGTTGCTAACCGTACTGCTGAAAGAATTGCTGCTAGTGCCATCAAGCAATTAAGGCATGATCTATTCGAAAAAATCGAAGGATTATCCTCAAAACAAGTAGATCATTTTACTAGACCTTCACTGATTTCTAGAATGACTTCGGACACTTACAATTTATATAACGCTACAGCCGGAATTCAGCGCCTTGGCGTCAGAGCACCAGTATTACTATTGGGTGGAATCATCATGTCATTTCTAGTTGACCCAATCCTGACTTTAGTCATGGTAGCAACATTACCCTTCATAGGCATTTTAGTATTTAGAGTCTCAAAAAGAGGGATTCCCCTTTATAAAGAGATTCAAATTAAAACCGATAAATTGATTAGAACCGTTAGAGAGTTTATTACGGGGGCTAGAGTCATCAAAGCCTTATCGATGAGTAAACATGAAGAAGAACGATTCGATAAGGATAATACACAAACCGTTAAAGGTGAACTGAAAGCACACTACACAATGGCAGTGATTAATCCAACCATGAATGCGATTGTAAACGTTGGCCTCGTTTTAGTCTTAGTCTTCGGGGCATATAGAATCGATCAAAACTATATTCAAAAAGGCGATATAACAGCATTTGTTACCTATTTTACGCTAATTCTAAACGCGATGATGTCGATTACAAGAGTGTTTGTGATGATCTCTCGTGCTCAGGCTTCTGGGGCAAGAGTAGATGAGGTTCTTTTAATTGAAGATGACATCTTAGATGGTAATGAATTAGTAGAAGAATATGATTTAGAACCACATATCGAGTTTAACAATGTCTGTTTTTCATACAATAAGCAAAAGGACAATATTTCTAATATATCTTTTAAACTCTATAAAGGTCAAACACTTGGAATTATTGGCTCAACAGGAAGTGGTAAGACCACACTAATCAACCTCTTAATGCGTTTTTATGATATTGATTCAGGGCGTATTTCTTACTATGGTAAAGACATTAAGTCGCTCAAAATCGAATCATTAAGACAAACCATTGGACTGGTTTTACAACAAGACTTAATCTTTAGCGAATCCATCTATGAAAACATCCAATTTAATCGAACAAAAATCGAGCAAATGGATGTAGAATTAGCAACCAAAATTGCACAAGCAGAGTTCATTTATGAACGTGATGATGCCTTTGATAATCAAATGGCAACACGTGGAATGAACTTATCGGGTGGTCAAAAACAACGTGTCTTGATCGCAAGAGCAATTGCCGGGAAACCAAAATTACTCATCTTAGATGACGCCTCAAGTGCACTGGATTATCAAACCGATATGAAGATGAGGCAAGCGCTTAATGACGCCTTAAATGACACAACCAAAATCATTATAGCCCAACGTATTTCAAGCATCAAAGATGCAGATTTAATCTTAGTATTGGAACAAGGACGGATTATTGCGAAAGGGACGCACGATGAACTCTTGAAGTCATCGGAAAACTATCAAAAACTTGCCAATCATCAGATGGGTGGTGTTGCCGTATGATGTACGCAGGAAAACAAAGAGCAAAACAAAACGATGGCGCACAAAAAGCCAAAAACAAAAAGTACGTTTTAAAACGTTTATGGGATTATCTAACGTTTTATAAAGCCAGACTCTTTTTAGCAATCTTCTTAATGCTAGTCTCAAACTTATTATCTTTAGTCGGTCCATTCTTAACAGGTAAAATTGTTACATCGATGGAAGATGGTGTTAAGTTTAAGGAAGTATACATCTACGCGGTTTTAATGGTCTTATTCTATGTAATCAGTGCCATAATGAACTATATTTTATCGATTGCCATGGTTAAAATCAGCCAAAGTGTCGTTTATAAGATGCGCAAGGATGTCTTTAAAAAACTCACCGAAGTCCCAGTAAGCTATTTTGACACCAACCAAACCGGGGATATCATCTCTAAAATGAGTTATGACATCGATACGATTAATACCTCGCTTGCGACAGATGTGATTAGTATTTTCACAAGTCTAATCACCGTCGTTATTTCGTTTGTGATGATGTTAATCATGTCACCTATATTGTCTTTAATCTTCATCCTTACAATCCCACTATCTTTCTTCTTTACGAAGACGTTATCAAAGATTGTCAAGAAAAAATACCGTATCAGAAATATGAAACTTGGCGAACTTAATGGGTTTGCTGAAGAAATGATTACAGGTCAAAAAACCATTCAATCCTATGTTGGTGAAAAGCGCGTATTGGAGCGCTTTGATCGAATCAATGAAGAAGCCAGTGAAGCTTCTTATAAAGCAGGCTACTACGGTACCATCGTCGGACCAACCGTTAACTTTATTTCAAACTTATCTGTGACCCTAGTTGGGGTGTTTGGAGGTATTTTATACTTCCAAGGCAATATTAAACTAGGCACCCTTACAAGCTTTACACTCTATTCTAGAAGGTTCTCTGGTCCAATTAACCAAATGTCTAATATATTCGCAGACATTCAAAGTGCCCTAGCAGCGGCAGAAAGAGTATTTAATCTCATTGACCAAAAACCAGAAGTGAAAGATAAAGAAACTGCAGTTCTTTATGAAAATGTTGAGGGGCAAATTGAATTTGACCATGTACATTTTTCATATGATAAAAAGACGCCAATCATCAAAGATTTATCCTTCTATGCTGAAAAAGGTAAAGTTGTCGCAATCGTAGGTCCAACCGGTGCAGGTAAAACCACATTAGTTAACTTACTCATGCGCTTTTATGACATTGACCAAGGGGCAATATATGCGGATTCAGTCAGCATCGATGATTATACCAGAAGCAGTCTAAGAAGGTCATTTTCAATGGTATTACAAGATACTTGGTTATTTACCGGAACCATTTATGAGAATATTGCCTATGGAAATGGTGAAGTGTCGAAAGAAGCAGTCATTGAAGCTGCTAAAAAAGCGAAGATTCATGACTTTATCATGGCATTACCTAATGGGTATGATCAAGTGTTATCGGATGAAGGCCTAAATATTTCCAAAGGACAAAAGCAATTACTGGTTATTGCCAGAGCAATGCTTTCTAATACAAAGATGTTAATCCTCGATGAAGCAACCTCAAACGTTGATACTCAAACAGAAATAGATATCCAACATGCAATGCTTCAACTGATGGAGAATAAGACCAGCTTTGTGATTGCACATAGATTATCTACCATTCAAAATGCAGATTGGATTCTTGTTATGAAAGATGGAAACATCATCGAACAAGGTAAACACCAATCCTTAATCGATTCAAAAGGATTCTACTATCAACTGTATCAAGCACAATTTGAATAAAATAACAAAGGCATGCGGATATGAGACTGTTAAGACTCATAACGCATGCCTTTTATCTATTCTTTTACCTTTACCCCAAGTAGTTTGACTAACATTGGTGCTTGAAATGAATCTATCGTTAGGCCTCTTAAGCTTTCATAATCAAACGATACTAGATCAATGATTGAATCACTCAAGTCAACCCCACGCAAGTTTGCCTTACTGAAGTTAGAACTTGTTAAGTCACAAGCACTAAATGAAACGGCCTTGATGATGGGTTCACTAAAATAGGTCTCTTCTAAAATAGAGGATTTAAACAAAACTTGATTGAATGTGGCTTTCGAAAAATTTAGATAGATGGTTTTTACCCCAATAAACAGCACGTCCTTAAAACTGGATTCAGTAAAAGAAGTACCCAAAAGCTTAGAGTCTCTAAATATAACTCGAGTGAACCCCATTTTATTTAAGTCTAAGTTTGATAAATCGCAATTTTCAAATACCACATCTAGAAATGTACAATCCACAAATACAATACCATAAAAGACAATTTGCTCGAATATCACACTATCAAATGTGACACTTTTAACACCCCAATCAAGAAGTCCCCTACCTCTATAGGTGGTGGGATGAATTGATTTATTTTATATTTACAAAACATAATAAATAATGTTATAATAAAGGTGTATTCATACACGTTTCTGCACTCTACTGAAAGCCAAGGTGACC
>NZ_JAFBBG010000019.1 GCF_016907055.1 Paracholeplasma morum | reverse complement strand
TTTTTTAAGTATTTGACATCCTCCGAGCTATAACCTTTTTTTAAACGTTCTATTTCTACTTTAAGCATGAGTATTTCATGCTTTAAAGACTCAATTGATGCTTCTTCTTGATTCGTTGGTATTTTATCTCTTATTTTTCTTTTGGTTATTAAACCACTGATCCCTTCTGTTTGATACTTCTCTACCCACTGTCTTTGTGTTTTGGTAGCGACGTTGTATTCCCTCATAATGGATTTTTTACTGATGTGATCATTTAATATCATCTTAACAATCTTTAGTTTGAAGTCAACACTATACTCATTCATAGGCTTTCTGCTCCTTATATTTTTATATTATACAATATGTTCTTTTAGGTGGTACCTATGTGTCCCACTTTTTCGTAGCAGAGCATAGTTTAAAATTCTGAATATAGGGAAAAAATCTCCTTTCTGCATGTAAAAAAGGCTTGATACTATTGTATCAAACCTATGCTTCTTATATGGCGGAGAAAGAGGGATTCGAACCCTCGCGGCGATTTCTCGCCCTACTGGTTTTCGAGGCCAGACCCTTCAGCCGGACTTGGGTATTTCTCCAGCAAAATGATTATAACATACCTTTATAGTAGTTTCATCCTATTTATGTAGATTTTAAGCTAATTATGTTAAAGGCTCACGCAATCTTGCGTGAGCCTTTATCTATTAGATTATCTTGATTTAACGTTATTAACCATTGTTGTGATTTTATCAATCCAGTCTTGATCGATATTGGCTAAAGGTGTCCCTTTATATTTAACAACATCTGTTTCAAGTGGTAATGGATAATAAGTTTGATTGGCATATGCCCATTGGTTTAGCCAAGTGTCTTCATCACCTAAGTGAGATACGATTAAATCATATGACTTTTGTAGAGGTGTTGCATATCCAATTGCACTAGCGTTTAAATAAGCAATCTCAGGTCTTAGTAGAAAGTCAATGAACTCATGTGCCGCATCAACATGTCTAGCTTTTTTTGGAATCACTAAAGCATCCATGAAAGCAATGGTATTTTGCGGAATATAAATATCAAATGTGATGTCTTCTAAGGTATCACCAGCATCTAATCTTGTGTATAACATATCCAGGAAGTCACCAGTGTAGGTGAATGCCATGTCGAGGTTGTTAGCAACGATGCCTTTTTTCAAGGTATCAAAACCCCATTCTGTGAATCCTGCATTCAACAATGTATCATAGGCAATATCGATTGTTTCTTCCGTGATTACATTTGGATCTAAATTGTTATAAAACATAGCAGCTGAATAGGCAAATCTAGGGACGTTATACATCGCGACCCTTGTCCCTGCAGGACGGAATTGCTTATCAAAGTACGCATCCCAACCATGAGTTAGGACCGCTTCTTCTAACCCAGCTTTTTGTTTATTATAAATGATTCCGAATGTACCCCAGAAATAAGGCACTGCATAACGTTCATTATTCAAGAACATTTCGCTTTGAATACCTTTGACCCCTTCCATGAAAGGGTTGTTGACTGGATCATAGTTTGTTAGTTTCGTAAAATCAATTTCTTGAAGTAAGTCCTTCTCATACATCTTATGAATCATATAATCTGAAGGAATCACTAAATCATAAGCGGTTGTTCCACTTTTGATTTTCGAATAAAAGAGTTCGTTTGAATCTGCTAAATCTTGAACAACTGTGTAGCCAGTTTCTTTTTCAAAAGCAATTAATACTTCTTCGTTTAGGTATTCACCCCAGTTTAGCAATAACAAAGTCTTTTTGTTATTACAGCCACTTAGAATGACTAATCCTAATACGACAATAGCCATTAGGTAGAGTTTCTTTATATTAACCATGGTGTTTTGCTCTCCTTTTTTGGAAGAAGTGATTGCCAAGCAGTAACCCTAATGTAACTACCGTTAAAGCAGTTGAGTAAGCATAGACAGATGGTGTTAGTGAACGTCTACCAATTGAACCGTATACCCAAATTGAAAGGTTATTAAAGCCGTTTCCTGTAGTATAGTAAGATATGACAAAGTCATCTAAACTCATTGTGAATGCTAATAACATCCCTGAGAAAATACCTGCTTTAATTGCTGGAATGACAACTTTAAGTAGTGCTCTATAAGGTCTAACCCCTAAATCGAGTGCCGCATCCATTAAGAATTTGTCAATTTCCTTTAACTTAGGCAACACTGAAAGTACGACATAAGGTAATGTAAAGAATAAATGCGCCAAAATCATTGTAAATGGTCCAAAGAAATATGGGAATACTGGTAATACAAGTGAGAATATAAGCATTAATGAAATACCAGTGATAATATCTGCGTTCAATACTGGGATATTATTAAGTAACATCAAGCTTTGACGTTTTTTCTTTTCAAACGCGTTAATCCCAATCGCAATAAATGTTCCAAGTATGGTTGCAATCAATGTGGCTGTAATACTGACAATAAATGTATTGATAATAGCCCCACGAAGCATACGGTTAGAAAACATATTGAAATACCATTTTAATGTGAAGGATTCAAATCTAGTGATATCTGTACTTGAGTTTACAGATTGAACGGCAAGTGTGAAGATGGAGATATACATCATGATAACTGTAAATACAACTAATGCATTTCCTAAAACATGGAATACTTTTTTTAAGTGTTTACGATCTTTATACCCATACTCTTCAAGCGTAGCTTTTGGATAGTTATTGGTCATAATAATGTTTCTCCTTCCTTATCAGTCTTACTAATGATTAGGATGGATCCTAAAATGAAGAACAGAATAATAATTGCAAGCAATGAACCAAAGTTATAGTTCATGTTTCTAAATGATTCTTCAATCACGTTACCAATTAATACGATGTTTCCTTTACCAAGTATTTGTGGAATGGCAAACCCAGATAATGTTGGCAAGAATACTAAAATAGATGCCGATACAACGCCTTTAATCGATAATGGGAAAATAACCTTCCAGAACTTTTTCATTTCTGGTAGTCCTAAATCTAGCGCTGCTTCTTCTAAGCTATAGCTGATTTTTTCAAGGGCTGTATAGATTGGTAGTATCGCAAATGGTAAATAAGTAAATACTAACCCAATAATGACTGCAAGTGGTGTTCCTTTGATTCCGATGGATGCAGTTATGCCTATGCGAGATAATAAATCTGTAAGGATGTTATTATGTTCCATAATGTTTCCAAGGGCTTCTGTTCTTAGTAAAAGATTGGACCACATTGGAAGAATCAGCATGGTTAAAATTAAAAACTTATTATTAAACTTTGATTTGAATATACGGTATGCAACAAAGTACCCTAAGACAACAGAAATCACGGTTGCAACAAAAGCATATAAGAAACTATTTCTAAACGCAACAAGTGTGCTTCTTTCGGTTAGCAAGGTAAAACTTTCTAGTGAGAAAGACATTTCATCAAAGGCAATCCCTTCAGATTTCAATACTGAAAGAATGACCATCACAAAGACTGGAACAAGTGCCAGTATATAAAGCCAATAAACATAAGGTTTGGCTAAATTTCTGAAAGATTTATTATTCATTCTCAGTAACCTTCATCAAATGAATTTCATAAGCATCGACTTTAAGACCGATAGGTTCACCTACAGCATAGTTTTCGTAAGTGTTAACCATTAATTCAACGTTGTCAACGACAACAGTCAATTCATTATGAACGCCTTTGAAGATGGATGAAGTTACAATGCCTCTTAATTTAGCTTTATCTAATTCCACCACGTCAAAGTCTTCTGGTCTAATCACGACATCGACAGTTTCCCCATTTTTAAATGTGTAACCTGTACAGTCAAAATCTACACCCATAAAGTTCACTAAGTCTTTCTTTAAATAAGTTCCTCTAATGATGTTAGATTCCCCAATAAATGTTGCAACATAGCGGTTCACTGGTTCATTATAGATGTGTCTTGGTGTTCCCATTTGTTCGATAACCCCTTGACGCATGACAACAATTCTGTCTGACATTGTCATTGCTTCTTCTTGGTCATGGGTAACGAAGATAAATGTGATACCTAGTTGTCTTTGCATTTCTTTCAATTCATATTGCATGTTTTGTCTTAACTTTAAGTCAAGTGCTGCAAGTGGTTCATCCAGTAATAGGATTTTTGGTTTATTAACAATCGCTCTAGCCAAAGCAACTCTTTGTTGTTGTCCACCAGATAATTGTGTTATTTTTCTGTTCTCAAAGCCTTTTAAACTAACCATTTGTAGTGCTTCTTTTGAAGCATTATAAATCTTTTCTGTAATCTTAGCTTTAAGTTGTTTTTTGGTAACTTCTGTTACGTTCAAGGTTTGTTTAATTTCATTATGGAGTTTTTCTTCCCCAAAGAAACTAATCAAGTAGCTTAATGGCCTGTTATTTAGTCCGAATGCGACGTTATCGATCACGTTTAGGTGAGGAAATAGTGCATAGCTTTGGAAGACTGTATTAATAGGTCTTGCGTATGGAGGTAAGTCATTAAAGATTTTACCGTTAATGATGATATCTCCCGAATTAGCTTTTTCAAAACCACCGATCATTCTAAGTGTCGTTGTTTTTCCACACCCAGACGGTCCCAACAATGTAATAAACTCATTTTCATAAATCTGTAAACTTAAGTCGTTTACAATCACATCATCATCAAACTTTTTAGTTACGTGAGACAATTCAATAATAACTTTTTTTTCCAATCCTGGATCCTCCACAATTCGTTATTTTACGAGATATTATTATATATCAAATTTTTCGTTTTGCAAGTGGTTTTATCGAAGAATTTTCATATATTTTTTGAGATCACTTTTTTAAAAGAATCAAAAAGTTATTTTATCGCTTTACTATGCGATTGATATGCCATTAGACACCTATGAAAAAAAAACTAGAAAATCCTAGGTTTTTTTAAGTCGTCAAATACGACCGGAAATGATTTTAAAAAATAAAAAAGTCCGTAAACGGACTTGTGTAATTTTTGGTGCATTCCCCATATATACAAATACAAGAAAGCTAGGTTAATTCTTATAAATCTAATGACATAGGTAAACTAATATATCTGTGTTTCAAGTAAAACATTAATACCTTTGATTCAAATAAATCTGTGAAGCTTTTACGACTTTAAATCAAAATCTTTAAGTAAGTGAACCCTTAAATCCCGATAAACAAATACAGTAATTCATGACATGCATCTAAACTACAAAATCTATATATGGGGAATACACTTACATTATACCCGTGAATGGATGGTTTGTCAAAAATCGATCAAAAACTACTCAACGAAGCTGCAAGTGATATAAACCAAACGGCATAAATCAATCCAGGGACAAACATAATCATCAAATAGGTTAGTTGCTTAACCGTTCGTTTTCTTAAAAAAGCGATAATACTATAAAAAATTACAAGCGGCGTCATAAGGTAAAAACTTGCGATAGAGAGTACCGGTAATAGTTCAAGAAAAAAAGACTTATTTGACAAAAACAAGTTGTAGAAAAACAAACTTGATACAATCAGGTAGACATAGAAAACCTTTTTTTGAACTGAATCCCTAAAAAAATTTGACATAAATGTAATACTCCTTTATTCGATTTCTGTTCTACTTCATTTGGACAAACTATTATGGTAACATCTTTCGGATCATCTCTTTACTCATAAAAAAACATAAGGACCCAATCGCATTCACCATAATAACCACTTTTTATCCTTTTTTACGCGTTTTTAAGTTTCTAATGAACACGAGACGTTTAGGCACTAAAAAGCTCTACAATACTCAAAATTATATGAATCTATTTGTCTACACTTCTACTCAGTTTAAACCACTCTTTTCAAACTGATTTCTTCTTATTAGATAAAAAAAGGCCTGGTTACGAAAAATCAGCCCAAAGAATGCAAAATGGTGGAGGCTAAGGGGATTGAACCCATGACCCCTTGCACGTCAAGCAAGTGCTCTCCCGCTGAGCTAAGCCTCCAACTGTTACTATTATAAAGGATAACACAATTTTTTCAAAGTGTTTTTGATGATATTTTGTCAAAAAATGATTTAAAGTAATAGTCTATTTGCATAAGTAAAAGAGGCTTCTTTACAAGCCGTTATTAATAATCTTGTCATATAAGCGAAAATATCTAGTATTCCACTGTTTCTCCACTTAACTCAGGATGCATTTCAAAGCGATTTAGCCTACGATTAATGTACGCCTCAGCATCTCTAAACGTTGAAAAATTAATTCTTTGATTAATGACTTTGTCAACAACCAAAAACTGATTGATTCTTTTTTGATAAATAACGCACACTATTTTACCTCTATAGTCTCTAATCTCTTCAATAGGATACGTTCTAAAGGCAAGAACAAGAATTAGTAAAACAAAAACTCCAAATATAATGATATAAGTTCCCATACAACCTCCATTATTGATCTATTTATCAATAACTTACTCTTACATGAATAGTATACATTATATTATTAGTATTTGTAATAGCTATATTATAGAAAAAAAGAAGCCGAACATTATTCGTTCGGCTTCAAATATGAGTTATTTGAGTTTATTATTACAAGAAGAATAGCATTGAAAGAATAAACATAAAGATAACACCTGCAACCATTGGAACTGCTGTACGTTTAACAATCTTAAATGGTGATTGTTTAGTTGTACCTGCAACGATTACGATTACAGCTGATACTGGAGATACCGCTCTTAATAAGTTACCTGCTAAGCCCATTGGAACAGTGACCGCATATGCGCTGATACCAGCTGCTAATGCAAGAGGAGCCATTAATGGAACCATAGCATAGAATAATGCTGTACCTGAACCAGATAGTAAGACAATAACTGCTGTTAAGATTACTAAGATTAATGGTAATGTGAAGCCTGGAACGTTTGCTGTAGTCATCACTTCTTGTAAGTGAGCAATAATGCCTACTGCTTTTAGACCTTCAACGAATACACCTGCCGCAACTAGTAATGCAACGATACCCATTGCGTTACCCATACCTTTAAAGAATGATTCAGTTCCATCAAGTACTTTTCTTGGATCTCTTCTACGGATCATTTCAGCAACGATAGCGATGATGAATGAAACGATAGATACAAGTTCAACTGACATTGCGATGTCTTTTGTACCAGGAATAATGTTATATAAGTATAGACCTAATAGAATAACAATTGGAAGTAAAGGTAATAATGTGTAGACAGTCTTGAATAATGCGCCGCCTTCAACTTCTTTAACTTCTTTTAAATCTAGATCATCTACGTTAACAACGCCGTTTGCAATGTCTTTCTTATCAGCAAATTTTTGCCAGAAATAGTGAACTGCAGCCATCAAGAATAGTGTTGGAACAGATACGATTGCATGGTATTGGAACACGTATTTAGCAACGTCAATACCTAATTCAGCTGCGATTGCAACGTTATCTCCACCTAGTGGTGTTGGCATAACGGTTGCAGTAGTTGCGATAACTGCAGCAGCGGTTAGCGTACTCATACCAGATTTTCTTAATACTGGATATAAAGTAGCCAATAAGATAATTGCCAAGTTAGATGCACTTGGAATTACTAGTGATAATAAGTTACCAAGTAAGAATACAATTGGAACTAAAATCCATGCTGAATTGATGCGTTTAAGTGGTTTAGTCAATGTATTGACAGTCACTTCGTTAGCACCAATGGCACTCATGTATGCTGTGTATCCACCAAGAATTAAAATGATGAACCCAGCCGCTGGCAATGTCTTCTTAAATTGATCAATGATCACATTGAATGGCGCCATAAACTCACTAAACTTAGTGGTAGGCAATTTCCCCATCAACATTGCAACAATAATTAATACCATCCCTACGCCAATTAGCGTAACTTTAATGTCTAGTTTTTTAAGCAGCATGTATACTACTGCTGCTACAGCAAGAAGACTGGCTGCGTACATAACTACTAAATCCATAATTTCCCCCTATTGTCTAATATATGACTTAGTTGCACTTCTTGAGTGCATTTAGTAACCATTCTGAAAACATTTCTTGGTTAATATCCATACAAACCGTTACATTCGGTTCTTTTTTCAAATAACCTTTCAAATCTACTAAAGTTGCTCCAGCTGTCGCTGTGCCATCCGTTTCAACTGAAACATGTGTAAATACTGTTTCATACATTTCTTTTTTAAGAAGATAAGCCATTGCACAGGAATCATACATCTTTAATCCTGTTTTCAATGAACCCCCACGATATTTTTGGAATAAGGCATAGATCATTTCACCAGTTCTGTTTTGTGCTTTGATCTTCAATGAGTCTTCATGATAGACTAAAGCTTTCCAGCCTACATCTAATCCTGCCATTACAATTTTTAACCCTGATTCAAAAACAATTCTTGCCGCCTCTGGGTCAAAGCCAACGTTAAATTCTGACATGACGCCATAATTTCCTCTACCGGCACTACCACCCATTAATACGACTTCTTCGATGTTTTCCTTAACTTCAGGATACATAGACAATAGTAAAGCAATGTTTGTCAACGGTCCAATTGGAACCAATGTAATTTTTTCTTTGGATTCCATGATGACTCTTCGCATCGCAAGCACTGCATGTTCCTTAAGTAACAAGGATGTGTCTGGTGCACCAAACTCATAGCCATCCATACCGGATTCACCATGAACGTTTGAAGCATTCTCTTTAACTCTCATTAAAGGTCTTAAAGCCCCTTTAGCAACTGGAACTTTTTTGCCCCAGAATGTTAATAGTTTTAGTAAGTTATTAGTTACTTTATCCAAACTAACATTCCCAGCCACTGTGGTCATCAATTTAACATCGAGTTCTTCTGAGAATAACGCGATGCCAATTGCAACTGCGTCATCAATCCCTGGATCGGTATCGATGATGATTGGTCTTTTACTCATTGTTTTCCTCCATTATCTTATAGATTTGACTATAATTACCCATTGCATTTTCAACCCCGACATGTAAGCAAGCATGTGCTCCTGATGCGGATGCAATCTTCATCATGGTTTTAGTGTCGTACCCTTGACAAATGGCAAAGGCTAGCCCCCCCACGAACGCATCGCCTGCGCCAGTTGTGTCGAGTACGTTTATATTAAATGCAGCCACTTTTTGTACTTCCTGTGGATCTAAATAGACTGCACCGTCACCACCTAATGTTACAATTAGTTTTGATACACCTTTTTCTTTAAAATAGGCATAGACCTTTTTCGCATCTTCTAAGTTGTTTGGATAAATGCCTGAAAGAATTTCTGCCTCTGTTTGATTAACAATGAAATAATCCACATATGGATAAAGTGAATCATCGCTATAGTTAGCAGGTGCTGGATTTAAAATCGTAACCATTCCAAGTTCCTTAGCACGTTTCAAGCCTCTTTTAACAATGTTAAGAGGAATCTCAAATTGAGTAATGAAGACATCGCCTTCTTTACCATTTATGGCATTTTCGACTTCTTGTTCATCTAATGCATGATTGGATCCCTTATATAATATAATGCGGTTGTCTTGATCGGTTCTTGTAATAAATGCTAAACCAGTCTTGGTTGGTTTAGTAAACACATGATCAATATTCAATCCTTTTTCAGATAAGTAATTTCTAGCTCTTTGGCCAAACATGTCATTACCAACTGCAGAAATCATTTCTGTGTTGCACCCTAACGCTACGGCTTGTAATGCTTGGTTAGCACCTTTGCCACCAATATTTTCAATAAGGTTCGTTCCGGTTTTGGTTTCGCCTTGTTGAGGCATCTTATCAACCGAAATACCTAGATCGATATTGATACTTCCCAGGACCACTACTTTTCTACTTCTTTCGCTCATAAAATAACACCATCCCACTTCCAAATCCTTCACTTGGTCTTTCAATGAAACCGAACTTTTTGTAAAACTGTTCTTTACCAGGTGTAGACATCAACCCAACATAGGCTTTTTCTGCAGCATGTTTGTCAATGTAATTAAATAAATCCTCCATCATGAGTTTGCCAACACCCTTGTGTTGATACTCAGGGATTGCGACTACATCTTTGATAAAGAATGCCAATTTGTTGTCACCAACGATTCTTGCAATTCCAACTGGAGTGCTGTTATCGTATGCAACAACGCTATATAATGTATGCTTTAAGGCATATTCAATATCTCTATCCTCATAAGCAATAAATGAGGCTGTTTCACGTATTTTGTTGTAAATTTCCACTGTAAGTCCGTTTGATTCTAACCTGATTTTCATGTGTCACCTACTAGGTAAAACGTTTTACCTTATCTATAACCTTATATTATCAAATAATGTAAACGCTGTCAACCCCTATTATATAAAAAAATTAAAGGCGCAACAAAAACGCCTTTAATTCAGTGTTGGTTTTAATATTATCTTAGTTTCTGACTTCTTCTTTTGGAGTTGATTCATTAACATCCCTACAGATTCTCTACCCAAGTCTTGAACGTTTTGCTCAACTGACGGTAACGTTAATCCAAGCATGCTTGAGAAATCTAGTTTATCGTATCCGACAACTTCGATGTCTTCAGGAACCATTTTATTACGTTCTTTGAATCGTCTAATCACACCATACGCCATGAGGTCGTTTGAGGCAAACACAGCATCCGCTTTAAGATCAATAATCTTGTCACCAGCTTGATAGCCACTTTGGAAACGGTAATCCCCTTCAATAACGAGTTCATCTTCTAAAGGAATGTTTGCTTCTTCCAAAGCTTTCTCATACCCTCTGTAACGTTGTAGACCATTTAAAGAGCCTGTTTTTGATGTGATACATGCAATACGTTTATGATGTTTCTTAATCAAATAGCGTGTAGCTAAGTAACCACCTAATAAGTTATCGAAATATACTTGAGGGCAATCACACTCTTCAAACACACGGTCAACCAAAACAAAAGGTGTTTTTAAATCGTCAAACAATCTTAAATATACCTCTTTATGTGACTCGGCATCATTAGACAGTGTTAATAACAATCCATCCACACCACGGTTAACTAAGTTTCTAATCAACTTCACGTCATTTAAGTGATCATCATTACTGTTAACCAAAATGAGTGAGTATCCAAGTTTTCTAAGTTCATCTTCTACTTTTTTAGCAAGGGCACTGAAAAAGAGGTTTTCGATATCTGGTATCAATAACCCGATGGTGTTAGACTTTTTTGTAACAAGGTTTCTTGCTGTAAAATTAGGTTGATAGTGATATAGTTCAGCAAGTTTTTTAATCTCGTTCTTTTTGGATTCTGAAATTCTCGAAGGCTTGTCATTTAAGACCAATGAAACGGTTGTTACTGAAGCATTTGCGAGTTTTGCTAAATCTTTTATGGTGATTTTCATCTAAAAACCCTCCTAATTACTATTATAGCCGTAAAAAAATAAAAAAACAAAAAAATCGTTGAAATAATCTTTTTGTTTATTTTTTTCCATCATTTGTCTTTTTGATAAGCCAATCTAAGATTATCCATAGGCTTATCCAATTTAATCACACCACAGTAAGAAAAACCCATTTGATCTAATAATCGTTTCATTGGGATATTCAGTTCGTGGGTGTCGATCCTAATACTATCTCGATTCATATTATATAAATTATAATTGATCATTTGTCTGGCAATGCCCTTGTGTAAAAACCCCTTATGAGTAGCGATTCGATGAATGACTTTATAAGGTTTTTCTGACAACCACTTACCATCAATCACCTCATAAGTAGATTCGTAGTCAAACACACTCATCACACCAATAATCTTGTTTTCTTCTTCATAAACGTATAATGCATCCTGTGCTAAATCATTATTAACCGTCTCTGCTGATGGGTATCCATCTTGCCACTGTGAAGACCCATAGCTTCGCATGAAGCTTCTTGCATGTTCATAAATTTCTAAAATAGAATCTTTGTCATTAATGGTTGCTAAACGAATCATAAATTCTCCATATATGTCTTAAATGCGAACATATCTTCTTCTGTCTTTTTCATAAATGTGAATTTGTCTTGCCCTTCATCTTTTGAAAACTGAAAAGTAACTTCCATACTCCAGAGCGTTTTATCCCCATTTTCTGTAAACGTTGATACACACTTGTTTTTAACATCCCCTAAAAGGTAGTTTTGAGTAATTGAGTTAGGTAAATCACATTTTGAGATGGCTTCTTGCATGTAAAACACTCTATCGTTATATTTATAAGCAAGTTCAACCAAAGAATCCTCGTGATATAAAGATCCCTTTAGCAATCGATAGCCAACAAATTCTGGTTCTTGATAATATTTAAACTGATCATAATCAATAAAGGTTTCAACCACTTTTTGTCGGTTTACCCCTATTTCCATAGATATTCTATATGAAAAAGAGAACACTTATTCCACCGCTCTTTCAACGTATTCTTGATTTAGAACAATATTTAAGTTGTTGTTGATAACGCGTAAGTCATCAATAAAAGCTTTTTGATTAATACTTTTTTTCATGTTGATTAAGTAAGTAAGTTCAAAGGTTGATCCAAAGTCAGTGGTTCGAACTTTTTTGAGTTTGTAAAACTGTAAATACGTACCAAATACCTCATCAAAAGCACCAATATAGTTTAGGTTTTCAGGGATGATGATTTTCAGTTTCGCATGATTATCTTTAATTTCATCGAGTTTAAGCAAGGCAATTAGGGCTAAAATTGCCATAATGAATAACGTAATGATAACTGCAAAAGTGACATAACCCATTCCCATCGCAAGTCCAATCGCAACGGTTGAGAATACGTATGCAATGTCTTTGGTATCACTTATAGTCGTACGGAATTTGACAAGTGTGAATACACCAGCTAGACTGAAAGCTCTAGCAATGCTGTTAGATACCAATAGGATGATAATTGAGATAATTAAAGGCATCAACACAATGGTAATGAAAAATGAACGATCATACCCTTCTTTTCTTCTTAAGAAAGCGAGTAATCCGCCTAGAAGCCCTCCGAGAATCGTCGTTACGATCAAAATGATCAAAAATGTCTGAACCGTCAATATTTCAGTATTTAAGTAAATGACTAATTTATCCATTATATCCTCCTAATGTGTTTTGATATGCTCTACCGTATTTCGAAAAACGGGTAGGTTTTATGTTCAATTCAGAAAGTATTCTCACAAGCCATAACGGGAAGTTCATGCTGGATTTGATTTCCATAATGACCATGTCTTCGTCGATTATAGGTGTCAAATCCTCTAACCCCTTTTCACTATAGGGTGCGGTTTTCATATTAATGTCAAATGTGATTCTTAATATGTTATTCTCACTTTGCCAAGCAGTTCTTTCATACAATAAGAACGTGCTTGGAAGCACATTAATGTGTTTTAAATAATACATTATTTCATTATCTATTTGTGTTGGACTATCTACGGTATAGAGACTTGATTTAAGTAGTTTCTGATAACCATCAAAATGGATTTTTTGTCTTCTCTTGTGAACTTGTCCTAGAGATTTATGTTTCATTTCAAGATAGATATCTGTAGATTCTAAGACTGGATAATCATAAAATCTTAGTCGCAACTTAGATTTGTATTTGGGTTTTGATAGCGAATGCCTAATAACCTCATAATCGAAGGTATCAAAGTAAATGTTATATATTGAGTAGGCACTATCTTTTGAATATGAATCCTTTGCTAAATAGTCTTGGAAGCGCGCCTCTAACTGTTTTTTGACATCCATTGTGATTAAGTACTTTTTCTCGTATCGGTTAAATAAGAGTAGACTCATTACAACATCCCCATCGTCCTAAAGATTACAATGGATAAAAATATGGTTATAACGGATAAAATCGAGGTCCAAACAACTAATTGCGAAGCCAGCATATCATCTCCGTCCATTTGAGAGGCCATAACAGCCGATGATACTGCCACTGGAGACCCAAAAAGAGCGATCATACCAGGAATATAGGCTTCTTTCATTGTTACAGATGGAATGATTAGTGATGCTACATAAAGCACTGTAAACCCAATTATTGGTGCGAACACTAACCGTCCTATAACCCCGATTGAGATATCTTTAAATAAGGTTTTAATCGCTTTAAATTTAAATTGTCCGCCTAATACCAATAACGCAATTGGTGAAGCGGTTTGAGCTATTTTCTCAATCGCATCATACAAGAAAGGAATATCTCTTTCAATATAGAATAACGGTTCGCTCTGATTAATCATTAACAGTTCTCTAAATACCAAAACCAATAGCCCAATCATAACCCCAATGATGAGCGGATTTTTCATGACATTGATAACAATTCGCTTCTTATCTATTTTCTCACCATTTGTCATAAACATGGATAGAGAAATAACGGCCAATATATTAAAAAATGGGATTGTAAAAGCGGATAATACCGAAGCGATTGCTGTAGATTCAACGCCACCTAATGCTTCTGCAAGAGGCAACCCAATAATCGCAAAGTTAGATCTAAATATGCATTGTAACACAACACCTTTACGATTGTTTTCTTTAACAAATACCATCACGATTAACAACCCTAAGAAGAATACAATCAATCCACCTAATAGTGCGATAGCGACTATCATTAAGTCAATTTCCTTTAAAGTTTTTATTCGATAGATGTTATAAAATAACAAGACAGGTAGTGCTACAAAAAACACATACTTGTTGAGTTTCATTAAAAACTCAGAATTGAAAAACCTAATCCTAGATAAATAATACCCAAGAATAATAATCATTACGATTGGAAATACTGCATTTACAGCAAACCAAAGTGTCTCCATAAAAATAACCCCATTCCTATTCAATACAATTATAACAACATCCTGTGTAAAAAACACCCTTTGATTCAAGAATAAGGTATAATATGATTAGGTGATGTTATGGATAAAAAAGAATTGTATGATCAATTAAAAGCATATTTAGATTCCAACAAAGAAAACCTGACCCATAAAGATCAAAAGATTCATCTTGAACGGAGTCAAAAGTACTTTAGTCCACAAGATGGGTTTTCTAAGTTTGAGGTATTCTTTGAGATCCTCAAAATCAAACTAAGCTATGTTGAAGCCGTCTACCTTTTAGATAAACACCATTACCACTTTGACAAAACCAGTCAGTTTGACTTAATTGTTGAATACTGCATCAAAGAAGGCATCTATGAGATTCATAAAGTCAATGATTTACTTATGAACTTCATTGGTGAAAAAATCAATACCCCTTAAACCATAAAAGACACTCGTATCAATTGGTACGAGTGTCTTTTTTTACTTATCTAGTGGAAGTGGTTCAAAACTAAATCCGATAGAGTCTTCTACTTGCATCGCGAAGCATAGACCTCTAGCATCGGTACTTACACCATACTTAGAAGTAATGGCCTTCATCAACGTTTGGCGTTGTTCATCTAAACATACAATCATTAAGATGTCCTTTTCTGGATGAATAGTGATGCCAAAGAATTTTTGTTTTTCAGTTGAGATTGAGCTTCTACCATGAATGATGGTTCCACCTCGTGCACCGGCTTTTCTAGCTTCAGCCATGGCTTCATAAGCATAGCCGTGATTACATATAAATAATATTACAGACTGCATATTAGTTGTCCTCCATCAAATCTTGGTATAACCATTCGTATCCAAGTTTACCTATTGTGCTAACATCCACTGTGAAACTTACCCCAAAAGTGCTTTTAGAGAAGTTGAACTTTTCTTCTAAACTGTCCATAATTAAGTGGGCATCATTTCCATCCACTAAACTAAATATGACTTCTTTGTCTTGATCGCCTAGTGATAACAACTCAAGCATCTCTGTCGGGGCAGTCCCTTTAGCTTTTAGAATCGTCTGAAAATGGATGATCCCCTCTTGGATGACATTACACACCTGATTGGCCTTTCCATTAGGAACGATTGTGATTAATAGTTTCATCATAGTATATCACCCCTTCAACTCAATGATTTCATCATCTTCTTGACGTTTAATTCTTCTAGCATGTTTCTTAGAAGCAATTAACCCAAGCGACTGTATTGTAATTAGTGGTGCCATTGCAACAAAAGCAACCAGTCCAAATGCATCTAATAGGACATTGGATGTCTCAATCACATCCGATGCACCAAGTGCAAATGGCATTAGAAAGGCGGAGGTCATTGCTCCTGAAACCGCACCACCCGAATCAAACGCAATCGAAGAAAATATGTTTGGCGTGAAAAAGGTTAATAATACCGTTATCGCATACCCTGGTAACAGGATCCACCAAATACTAATACCTGTAACCACTCTTAGTAATGCCAACCCAATCGCGACAGATACCCCTAATGATAGAGCCACCATCATGAACTTTCTATTAATTGCCCCCGCACTAATCTCTTCAACTTGTCTGTTTAGTGCAACGACACTTGGTTCAGCTGATACAACTAAAAGCCCTAAGAGCATGCCAAGTGGGACTAAAATCCAACTAGCTTCTATCCCAAAATATCTTCCGATGTAAGTACCAATATTTACTAAACCTGCATTAGCACCGGTTAAAAATAATACAAGACCCACATAGGTATATAAAAATGCAATTAAAATTTTAATGACTCTTTTTTTTGAAAACTTGAATGCGATTATTTGAAATACTGCGAAAAATCCAATGAATGGCAAAATAGCGATTGCCATTTGAATGATGTTAAGTACTAAATACCCTTTAAAAGTTGTTGATGTATCCATAATTGGGATACTAGGTGTAACAAATAACCCCATGATTAAGACACTCATAATCGGTCCAATTGAGGCTATTCCTATAAGACCAAATGAATCTTCCTGAGAGGCTTTATCACCTCTGGCATGTGATATACCAAACCCTAAAGACATGATAAACGGCACTGCCATTGGGCCTGTTGTAACACCGCCTGAATCAAATGCGATGGGTATGAACTCTGGTTTAAATAATGAAACCACAAAAGCAATCGAAAATAATAGCCCATAACTAATTATAAAAAGCGTTCTTAGTTTCATTTGAAACAAGATTCTTAGTAAAGCAATAATCACAAAGATACCTACACCAAGTGCAACCGATATGATTAAGGCTGGTTCTGAGATTACCGATTTAAACTGATCAGCCAACACCCATAAAGCAGGTTCAGCAATGGTAATCATGAAACCAACTAAAAACGCAACAAAGATAAAGATCGCAATCGATTTTTTCCTAACAATGTAAATGCCGATGTCTTCAGCAATTGAAACCGTTGAGGCAATCGATCCAATTTGAAATAACGCAAGCCCAAGTACCAAAAACACAATACCCACAAGGAAATTGATTGTGTCACTTCTTCCAATCCCGACAATTGGGATTAAAATTAAAATAATGACAGATACAGGCAGAACAGCTAGAAAAGATTCTTTGATTTTCGCATATAAAATACTGTTCTTCATCGTATCACCTCGTGTAAATAGAATAACTTATTGGCGCATTTTTAACAATAAAAAATGCGAATTTTTTTCGCATTTTTTCATCATTACTGATTATCAACCTTACTTCTAGATATTAAACTCAGTCCAAAGTTTAGAAGTATTCCTAAAATTGAGGCAAATGCTAACGCTGGAAGGTTTGCTCCAAACATCGGAATCGAACCATTAGGAAACGCATACGTACCTCCAAGTCCAACAATAAGTATTACCGCGATAATCCCTAAGTTTTTCGAATCGAACATATCGACCTTCTTCTCAATGAGAATCGCCACCCCTTGTGCAGCAATAACCCCAAACAAATATATACTTGCGCCACCAATAACGGGTTGAGGAATGGTATAAACCAAATTCGCTAATGGCGTAATAAACGCCAATATCATCGTAATCACAGCGGCACTACCTAATACCCAGACAGAAAAGTTCTTCGTGATTGCCATGGTTGAAATGTTTTCGCCATAGTTTGTGCCGGCTGGACCACCTACTAAAGCTGAAGCGATATCTCCAATCCCATCACCGATTAAGTTAAGACCGAGCTTACTCTCTATTTCATATCTAGTGACGCCTTTTTCTTTGGCTAAGTTATTAATATATAAATCCAGTTGATATAAATGTGCTGTGGATTCTGGTATTGTGGCAAGCGCAATCGGCATTATCGAAATTACAGCAGCCCATGAAGGGATGGGTAATGTAAAGTGCGGCACACTCACAAAGTGATTTGAAAGCAGATTGGAATAATCGATTAAATCTACACCAAATCCGAAATCGACAATTAGTGCAGTTACATACCCTAAAAGTATGCCAAATAATATCGGCAGCTGAGATAGTACACCTTTTTTGAAAACCACGGTAAACACGATAATACCTAAAAGTGTCACGAGTGAAACAATCCAAAATCCAGTAACACCGTTTGGATTATTTACCCCAAATCCTGAAGCCTGACTTAGTGCAGTTCCTGCAAGCGATAACCCAATGATCATTGCAATTGGACCTGTTACAACCGGTGGTAAGATTCTTTCAATTTTGGATGCACCAAACTTACTTATCAATAACCCTACTCCGATCGAAACAAGACCTGACATCATAATCCCGAACTGTGCCTCTCCAATTAAGTTATTGGATGCAACTGTCCCATATTCTGCACCTGTAATCCCTACAATCGCAGCGATATATGAGAAACTACTGCCATAATAAAGGGGGATTTTACCCTTTGTCACTAGAATAAAGCATAACGTAGCAAATCCACTCGCAAATATCGTGGTTGAAATATGAAACCCTGTTAATAGCGCAACCAATACCGTTGCTGGAAACATAACCAATATGTGTTGTAACGCAAACAACACCATCTTCATGAAACTTGGTCGTTCATCTGGTAGATACCCTGTAACGACACGCTTAACTCTTTGCATAGACCTTCTCCTTTTTTGGTTTTAGGCCATTTAACAAAAAAGACACCCAGTGGTGTCCTGAACAGCCTCTTGTCAAGTAGACACGGTAAATAATATAAAATTAGATGGCCATATACCTATATTCTAAAGGTGTATGGCTTTTTAATTTACGTTGAATTCTTTCTTGATTATAGAACTTAATGTAATCTTTAATTGCTTTTGTGAGTTTTTCTGATGAATCAAACGTTTCTAAATAATACATTTCAGATTTGATGATGCCCCATAAGTTCTCGATTGGTCCATTATCAATACACTTACCTACTCTAGACATACTTTGCACCATATTGTGTTTATCTAATAGATTTTTAAATGATCTGCTCGTGTATTGAAATCCCCTG
>NZ_JAFBBG010000018.1 GCF_016907055.1 Paracholeplasma morum | reverse complement strand
AGAGTGAAGATGCAGAACTATCAACATTAATCGTTGATTCATTACACAGCAGCCTGAAGCGATATCTATTCAAACATGCCGGGTTTAGACTGAAGTATCTTCAACACTACCTTAACTTTTTCACATACAGGCACAATCAACTAATCTTAGCAGACTCGAAAAACAAGAAAGAACAGTTAAAAGCAAAGAATGATTTGATTACTGATCTGTATAAGCGGATACAAAAATCAACAAAGCAAGTTAACTATCAAACGTTTTTAAATGATAAAGGCATTACTGACATTTTGGAGAAGCATCGGTGATTTCACCAACACTCTTCACCACTCGTCAGTTTTTTTTTAATCTTTTGACTCGATTATCAAAATTAATCCTTCATGCACAGTAATGGTTGCATGGTGGATAATCTCATTGGACAATCCGATAGGGTTGTCTTTTTTTAGTTCATATTTATCAAGTGGATATTTAACTCCTTCGATAGTAATTAAACTTTTTTCGATAGCAAATATTGAAAGATAATCATAGTCTTTTTTAAAATATGTGTATGTTCCATTGGGTTTTGCCGTAATTTTATTGTTGTCATCTATTGCAACTAAACCCGGATATTTTCTGAATAATAATAGGTTAGCATAGAGGTGATCGATACGGTTACCTTTAAGGCCTCCAAGGATGATTATGTCATCTGAGGATTCATAAGCGAGCCTAACGGCACTAGCTGTATCGGACTCATCCTTAATAGGGTTAAGCTTAACTTTATTACTCTTAATCAAAGATTCATCTTTAAGAGAATCAAAATCACCAACTGCGATATCATAGCGAATGTTCAGCGTGTTTAGTTCGCTTACAGCGCTATCAACCGCGATAACATAGGACGTTTCTAAATCACTCAAACTCTTGATAAGTGCCGGAACATTAGGCAATACGATATAAGTTCTCATCGGATAGCATCAATAGCTTTATTGCGGTCTTTTGCGTTGAAGACATAAGACCCAGCAACTGCTAAGTCTACGCCCGCTTCTTTTGCTTTAGGCGCAGTAGTTCCATTAATTCCACCATCAATTTCGATGATGTAGTTATATTTGTAGGCTTCTCTTAGTCTTTTTAGTTCTCTTACCTTTTCCAGTTGATCTTCCATAAACGATTGTCCACCAAACCCTGGTTCTACGCTCATAACTAAAACAAGATCAACTTTGTCTAAATATGGAAACAAGTCTTCTAAAGGCGTTTTAGGTTTTAAAGAAATTCCTGCTTTTATCCCTGAAGCTTTGATTCTGCAAATTGATTCAAGAGGTTGATTGGCTTCTACGTGGATTGTGATAATGCTTGAACCAATTTCCACATATTGATCAATATACTGAAGTGGGTTTTCAATCATTAAATGTGTATCTAGTGGAATGGATGTTATCTTTTTAAGTCCACTTAGTACATGACTTCCAAATGAAATATTTGGAACAAAATGGCCATCCATGACATCTAGATGTAGATAGTCAGAGTGTCCAATCGATAGAATTTCCTCTTTCAAAATATTAAAGTCAGCCGTTAGTATAGATGGTGCAATTTTCATTAATATCTCTCCTTTTGGTTTTTAAGTTCTTCATAGTATTTTATATAGTTTTCATATCTTGAAGGTAATATGTTAGGATTTCCTTTAACATTACATCCTGGCTCGTGTACGTGTACACAGTTACTTCCAAACTTACATCCTGATTCATAAGTCTTAAACTCAACGAAATAGTCTTTCAAGTCCTTAGCTTCTAATCTGGAAAACTCAAGTTTAGAAAAGCCTGGGGTATCTGCAATCATCCCGCCACCATAAAAGTAAAGCTCTGTATGTCTGGTTGTATGCTTACCTCTACCTAAAGCCATTGAAATCTCTTGAGTTTTTATTCCTAAACTAGGCATTAACGCATTTAAGAAGGTTGACTTCCCCGCACCAGTTTGACCTGCCAAAACCGATAGTTTATTCAAAAATAAGTCTTCTAATGTATCAAAACCTATCTTTTGTTTAGAGTTTACATAATAGACTTCGTATCCGATTTTTTGATAATAACTCAAGTCATTTTTTAATGCTAAAAACTCATCTTCGCTAATAAGGTCAACCTTAGAGACGATGAGTATTGGTTTAATGTTAGCTTGTTCAATTAGGATCAAAAATTGATCCAGCAAATTAAAACTGAAGTTTGGATTTTTCACACTAGAAAGAATCAAAACCTGGTCAACGTTCGATACATCTGGACGATCTAATTCATTTTGCCTTGGAAATATTTCTTGAATTGGATGATTGATATCTGTTTCATCGTACATCACAAAATCTCCCACTTTAGGGCTTACCTGAATCGTTTTGATGTCTAGTTTTGTACGTTTGGTTAACTGTTTGTTAAAACTGCTGTTTTCGTCTAATTTTTGATACCTAAGTTTGCCACTGGCTTTAGCAATCAAAATCGCTTTTGTCTCCAAATCCATGACACTATAAAGCCCACCTATGAGCTTTACAACTTGCCCTTTTCTCAAAAAAACCTCCTATAAGTTTTGACTTCTTAATTGCCCACATGCGGCATTAATGTCATGTCCTTGTTCTTTTCTTAAAGTGGCATTCATGCCGTTTTTCTTTAATGTATCATAGAATATTTCTTGATTTTCACGTTTAGAACGTTTAAATGGTGCTTCAATTACTTCGTTATAAGGAATCAAGTTCACATAAACGTTTAAGCCTTTTAAGAGCTTAACAAGTTCTAAAGCATGTTCTTTTTGGTCATTGAGTTCATCAATTAGGATGTACTCAATTGTAATACGACGATTCGTCTTAGTCATATAATATCTAATCGCATCAATCACTTGTTCAATTGGATAAGCCTTATTGATTGGCATTAGTTGATTACGAATTTCGTTGTTTGGTGCGTGTAAGCTAATAGCTAAGTTAATTTGAAGTTGTTCATCAGCATATTCTTTAATTTTTGGAACAATCCCACACGTAGATACTGTGATGTGTCTAGCCCCAATTTCTAGCCCCTTAGAAGAGTTAGCATTTTCTAAGAAAGTCATAAGGTTATCATAGTTATCAAATGGTTCACCAATCCCCATGACAACGACATAGCTAATACGTTTGCCAAACGCACGTTCAGATTCAATGATTTGGCTCATGATTTCCCCTGCTGATAGGTTTCTTTTTTTCTTTAAGATCCCTGATGCACAAAAACGGCATCCCATGTTACATCCAACTTGTGAGGTTACACAAATAGAATACCCATAGTCATGGCTCATTAATACTGTTTCGATTAAGTTCCCATCAGGTAACCCATATAAAAACTTCATCGTGCCATCAACACTTCTGGTTTCAACCACTTTTTCTAGTACTTTAATTTCAAAATTATTATTCAAAAGATCTATCACATTTTTGGATAGATTGCTCATTTCATCAAATGTATGTACTTTTTTCTTGTAAATCCAGTCAAAAACTTGTTGCGCTCTAAACTTTTTTTCGTCGTTTTCAAGGAAAAACTGTTCGAGTTCGCTTAACTTTAAATCATAAATATTTGTCATTTTATCACCATAAACATTATACACTAGAAAAACTTAAAAACCTATAAATTGGCAAAAAAAAGAAGGCGTTTGCCTTCTTAACTTCTGATTTCTGCTTTGAACTCGTATTGTAATCTATTAAGGATAGATTTCATCAATTTATCAATATCAGCAGTCTCTAATGTCTTTTCCTTAGAATTAAAGGTCATTGAGAATGCTAAAGATTTCTTATCCAATCCGATTTTTTCATCTTCATAAACGTCAAATAGTGTTAAATCTGTTAAGAATTTACGTGCTGTTTGATAGATTAAAGCATGAATCTTTTGGGTTGGAATTTGTTTGTCCACGATAAATGCTAGGTCTCTTGTGATACTTGGATATCTTGAAATAGTTTCAAATAAACCTTGTTTTTGAATGTGTTTTAAAACTACTTCTAGGTTGATTTCAAACACATAAGCTTCAATGCCTAAGCTTGGATGAATCTTACCGATATATCCGATTTTTTCATTGTTTAAACTGATTTTAGCTGTAACACCTGGATGTAAGCCTTCTAGGGATGCTTTGTCATAATCTACTTTCAAATCAAAGTGTCCAAGTAGGCTGTCTAAAATACCTTTTAACACGTAGAAATCTGCTTTTATGCCATCTTTCTTCCAAGTGGAGGCTTCATAATTACCTTCGATGATGCAAGCTAAATGTAAAGGTTCACCATGAGAGTAATATGTAGATCCAATTTCAAAGAACTTAAGGTCACTCATTTGTCTAGATAAATGATAACCGACATTATCTAATAACCCATTGATGAGTGAATGTCTTAATACTTTTTTATCTTCACTCATAGGGTGTAGTAATTCAACTTGATCTTGTGAAGGATCTGTGAATAATGAAATCGTTTCTTTCTTAGTTAATGAGTAGTTAATCACTTCATTGAAACCTAGGTGACGCATGATTCGTTTGATTTCTAGGACTTTAGATTGTCTATTTGAATATTTGCCAAGACTGTTGGTTTTAGGGAGAATCATTGGGATTTCATTTAAACCATAGATTCTTGCTACTTCTTCGATTAAGTCTGCTTTTATCCTTAAGTCATTACGGTAGCTTGGAACCATATAGACATGTTCGCTAACACTAATGATATTAAGACGTTTTAAAATGCTTCTAAGTTGTGATTCATCCAGATTAATGCCCAATGTCTTATTAACATCTGCGGCAGTAATCTCAATTTTAACTGGTTTTGGATAAGCTTCATTGGAGGCTGCGATTTCACTATAAACCACACCACCTGCTAATTCAACCATCATTTGAGCAGCTCTGTTGATCGCAACTCTAACTCTGGTTTCATCAATACCACGTTCAAATCTAAGGCTTGAATCACTTCTTAAATCTAAACGTTTAGACGTTTCCTGAATCATTTTTGAGTCAAAGCTTGCGGCTTCAAGAATGATTGAAGTAGTATCTTCATCCACGGTTGTGTTTAATAATCCCATCACACCAGCGATTGCAACCGGGTAAATACCATTGGTAATGACGATGTCTTTATCTGTTAATGTACGTTTAACTTCATCTAATGAAACCACTTCTTCGCCGTCTTTAGCTTGACGAATGTGGATTTTATTGGTCTCAAATTTGGCTTTATCGAATGCATGAAGTGGGGTGCCAAGTTCAAGCATAACGTAGTTTGTAATATCAACGACATTGTTAATTGGTCTAATGCCGCTTGCGATTAATGAGCTTCTTAGCCATTCTGGTGAAGGTCCCACTTTAACATCAATCGTTCTTGCGAAATAACGGTGGCACCCTTCTGAATCATTTTTAACTACTAAAGGATTTAAGGTATCTACTTCAAATACCTCAGGTTCGCGGTAGGTAAGCTTCTTATCTAGTACTGCAGAAATGTCATAAGCATAACCTAATACACTCAATAAGTCAGCGCGATTAGGGGTTAATGATAGCTCGATTGTATGTTGGTCAAGTCCAAGTAGGTGCAGTGGATCTACGCCAAGTTCAACGGCTTCAGGGAAGTTATAAATGCCTTCTCTATATCTTGGATCGACGTTTTTTTCTTCAATCCCAAGTTCTGCTAATGAGCAAATCATCCCATTAGATTCAACGCCTCTAATCTTACTTCTTTTGATTTCAAACCCGCCAGGTAGAACTGCCCCTGGGGTTGCAACAATCACATATTGACCAGCAGAAACGTTTTTAGCTCCACATACGATTTGTTCAACAAGCCCGTTACCTAAATCAACGGTTGTAACATGTAAGTGGTCAGAGTTTTCATGGTCTTCACAAGTCAAAACATAGCCTGTCACAAGCCCGCTTGCGACAACCATTTTTTGATAGTCTTCAACTTCTGTTATGTAGCCATTGGTTAATTCATATAAATTATCAGGTAGGTAACCTAATACATTTTTAAGCATATTTGTAGATATTTTCATATTAGCGACCTCCCTTGAATTGTTTTAAGAAACGTAAATCGTTTGTATAAAACTGTCTAATATCATCGATGGCGTATTTTAAGATACCTAGTCTTTCTACCCCTATACCGAATGCAAACCCTTGTACTTCATCTGGATTATATCCACCCATCTTTAATACATTTGGATGAACCATTCCCGCGCCAAGCACTTCAATCCATCTACCATCTTCTGAGAATACATCGACTTCAACGGATGGTTCTGTAAATGGGAAATAAGAAGGGCGTAAACGGATTTCTCTATCTTTACCAAAGAAGTGTTTTATGAATGCTAGTAAGGTCCCTTTAAGGTTAGCCATTGAAATGTCTTTACCAATCACTAATCCTTCAACTTGCATAAATTGATGGCTATGTGTTTGGTCATCATCATCTCTTCTGTATACTTTACCTGGGCAAATGATTTGGATTGGTTTACCCTCGGATTGCAACATGGTTCTCGCTTGAACTGGTGAGGTATGTGTTCTTAGTAAACGGTTTGGATCGATATAGAAGGAATCTTGCATCGCTCTTGCAGGATGGCCTTGTTCTAAGTTGAGCATTTCGAAGTTATAGTGGTCAGTTTCGATTTCTGGACCTTCCTTAACCTCATAGCCTAAGCCAATGAAAAAGGCTTCAAGGTCTTCGACGATTTGACTTAATAAGTGAGCAGTCCCAATCTCTTTTTTGATTCCTGGCAAGGTCACATCGATGGCTTCTTTTTCAAGCTTAATTGCGATTTCTTTCGCTTCGATTTGAGCTTTCTTTTCTTCAAATAGGGCCTCTAATACTTGTTTGGTTTCATTTATTAGTTTCCCAACTTTTGGTTTTTCTTCATTTGATAAGTCTTTTAAACCCATCATTAATTCGGCAATCTCGCCTTTTTTTCCTAAGAAACTGGCTTTAAGATTGTTTAAGTCTGTCATTTGATCAATTGACAAAAGCGCTTCAACGGCTTTATTTTTAATTGAAATTAGTCTATTTTCCATAATTTGTCCTTTCTAAATAAAAAAGTCCCTAGATTTATAATCTAAGGACGAAATATCGCGGTACCACCTTAGTTCTATGTTTCCATAGCACTCTATACCTTTAACGCAGGCTTACGGGTGTGATTAGCACCACATAAAGGATGAATTCGAAAACCACCTATTAGACATTTACACCAACCATGTCCTCTCTTTAAACAAGTATGTTTTGTACTACTTCCTTATTATTGTGATTTAGTCTCTTCTTGAAGCAAGGATTGCAAGCAATCTTAAAACTTGATAATAAATATATACGATAGATACCATTAAACCTAATGATACCATCCATTCATAACGTTTAGATACGCCATTTGAAACCATGTTTTCTGCAGTATCGAAATGCAATGTAAGCATGAATGCGCCATACATAATGAATACTAAAGATAAGAATAGTACTAGTGGGCTATCAGGATTACCAAATAATGTATACCACATTGCGCCACCATCAAAGATAGATGCGATGGATACAAATAACATTGTCGCAATCAATCCAAATCCAAATCCTAAGACAACTCTTCTAAATCGACTAGTAACTTGAATGAGTCTGGTTGAATAAAGTGCTAGCATACCGATAAAGATACCTGAAGTAATTAGCACAGCAAGTAAAATGAAGTTTGCACCACCAAATGCTGCTCCATAAATTAAACTGATAATGACTAGAGCTACCCCTTCAGACATCGCATAGATGATTGAGAATAATCTAGATAGTCTTAGACTGGTTGTAGCAACAATTACGGATATAAAACCTGTGAACATTGATGCAATCAAAATCCCAACAAATAGACCAGGATTGCTATCCGCTAAAGTCAATGTGAATAGACCAAATGCGATTGCTATTGCAAATAATAATACTGTTTTTAAAGTAATACCTAGATAAGAGGCTTGAGACCCTAAGAAGGCTTCTTCTTGTTTTTCCATTCTAGAAAATACTGGGTTGTTGTGTTTGTACATATATTAATCACTCCATTTCATTTTTAATTATAAATCACTTTATGCTAAAGTGCAAATAAACCATGATCAATCACATCATTTTCTTCATTTAAATCGTCAAATGCGCCATAGGTTTCCATCTTTTCAAAGACAGTTTTATTGATTCTAGTACGATTTTTAACATCTTCTCTAGAAGTAAATGCTTTTTCATTACGTTTTTCAACAACATCAATCGCAACTTGAGTCCCTAAACCATCAATTGAGACGAAAGGCATTCTAAGTGCATTTCCCTCAATTTTAAACGTTTGAGCCTCGCTTAAGTTAATGTCCACTTTTAAGAACTTAAAGCCTCTAAGTGTCATTTCTAGGGCAATTTGAAGGTTTGTAACAATCGATTCATCTTTAACAGACAGATTAAACATTCTGCCGTATTCTTGAAGTTTATTTCTAATCGCGTTCGTGCCTAAAACCATGGTTTCATAATCAAACTGGTCTGCACGTTTTGAGAAGAATGCGCTATAGAATAATAAAGGTTTATAGACTTTAAACCAAGCAATACGAACAGCCATCAATACGTAAGCTGCAGCATGGGCTTTAGGGAACATATACTTAATTAAAGAACAGCTCCAAATGTACCATTTAGGCACACCGTTACGTTCCATAACTTCCGCATAAGATGCCCATTTTTCTTTGTCCTTGGATGGTTTCCCACGTCTAACGAACTCCATAATTTCAAAAGACTTTAGTGGATCCATACCAAATTCCATTAAGTTAACCATGATATCGTCACGACAACCAATGACTTGGTCAAATGTAATGCCTTGGAACTCTTCTTTTTTGTTTAATACTAAGTCTTGGGCATTTTTTAGCCATACGTCTGTACCGTGAGACAACCCTGATATTTTGACAAGTCCTGCAAAACTATTGGGTTTTGTATCGGTTAACATTTGTCTTACGAAGTTTGTGCCAAGTTCTGGAATCCCAAAGGAGGCAACTTCACTGCCTAAATCTTCTGGATTTAATCCGATACAAGTAGTATTTCCAAAGAGTTCATACACCTTTTTATCATCGACAGGAATGTCTTGGGCACGACTAAATGGAAACTCATCTGGATGTTCACTGACATAGTCCATTAAGAACTTAATCATCGTTGGGTCATCATGACCAAGAATGTCTAGTTTGAGTAAGTTATCTTCAAATGAGTGATAGTCAAAGTGGGTGGTTTTCCATTCTGAGGTAACATCATCAGCAGGGTACTGAATTGGCGTAACATCAAAGATTTCTTTGTCATCTGGTACGACAACGATTCCGCCGGGATGTTGTCCGGTACTTCTTTTAACACCTTCAATATTTTTCGCCAATCTTTCAACTTGAGCGTTTCTAACATTGGTCATTTGCTTGTCTTCTAAGAATCCCTTAACATAACCAAACGCATTTCTTTCAGCAACCGTTTGAATGGTTCCTGCTCTAAAGGCATGGTCTTCACCTAATAATTCTTTAACGTAATTATGAGCTTTGGCTTGGTATTCTCCCGAGAAGTTTAAGTCAATATCTGGCACTTTATCTCCATTAAATCCTAAGAAGGTTTCAAATGGAATATCTTGTCCATCTTTTTCAAGTAAATGATTACAGTGTGGGCAATGACGATTGTCTAAATCATAACCGGATTGAATATTTTCAAAATAAGGCTGGAAGCTTTTTTCTAAGTCGGTAATTCCATAAATTTCAATATCTTCAGGCGACATCTTGAATACAGTAAAGTCTCCATTAGGGCATCTGTAATGAGGTTTTAGGGGGTTAACTTCTGTGATTTCCATTAAGGTAGCTACTAAACTTGACCCAACAGATCCACGAGAACCAACTAAGTACCCATCATCTAATGATTTCTTCGTTAGTAAGTATGAAATATAGTAGATTGGACCGAACTCATTTTCAATGATGTTTTTCAGTTCTCTTTCTACACGTTTTGTTACAACAGGGTGAAGGGTTTCTCCATAAAGCTTCTTGGCTTTAGAATAGACCAATCGGTGAATCTCATCTTTAATCGATTCAACACCTAGTTTTTCTTTAAAGGCATCATCTCTTAAGGAATATAGTGCTTTAGGAAATGCTTGAATGGCATCGATGTCGTTGTTTAACTTGTTCGTGTTTTTGATAACAATTTCATACGCGAGTTCAGCTCCTAAGAACTTAAACGCGTCTAGCATTTCATCGGTTGTCATAAAGTATTGAATTGGGGTCTCTTGGTAACGAGCAAGGTCGTGAATCCCACCACCAACCAGTTTAGTTCTAATGTAAATGTCTCTAAATATTGAGTCTGACTCATTGAGGTAGTGGACATCTCCTGTAGCAATCACAAGTTTGTTTTCTTCTTTTGCGACACGAATAATCGTCTTAATGATCGATTCAATCTTAACGTCTGCCTCTGCCCCTAATGATTCTCTTAAATGTTTATAGCTAAGAGGCGGTTGAACCTCAATGTAATCATAGAAAGACATAACACTTCTTAAATCTTTTTCACTACGGTTCATTGCCGTCTCAAAAACTTCGCCCTTATAACATCCTGAACCTAACAATAGGCCTTCTCTGTATTTAAGGATGGTAGATTTAAGTAGTCTTGGACCCCCATAGAAATGGGTTGTAAGGGCATCGCTCATCAACTTAAATAAGTTTTTATACCCTACTTGATTTTGAACCAAGATGTTGATGTGGTTACCAAAGCCATGTTTCCAGGCTTCATCTAGGCTAATTGCTTTATTGATTAAATCATGCGTTTCAATGCCTTTTTTAAGGAGGTCTTGAAGCATTTGAATGAAAACTTGGGCGGTTGCCATGGCATCATCGGTTGCTCTATGGTGTTGTTCAAGTTTCACTTTAAAGAGTTTTGCAACTGCCTTTAAATTGTATTTTTTCAACTCATTATTGTAAAAATAACGAGCGATATTTAAGGTATCAATAACTGGAAATACTTTTTCTTTGATCCCTAAACGCTCCATATTGGCATAGATGTGTCCAATATCAAAGGTTGCGTTATGGGCAACTAAAATCGAATCGCCACAAAATTCAATGAACTTAGGCATGGCTTCATCTATTTTTGGTGCGCCAATGAGGTCATTGTCTGTAATCGAGGTTAACTCCGTCGTAAACTCAGAGATTTTTTCTTCTGGGTTAACGAATGTAGAGAACTGACTAACAATTTGCATGTTCTCAATCTTGACTGCAGAAATTTCGATGATTTTATCACGTGTGCTGGATAGCCCAGTGGTTTCGATATCGAATACCACATAACTGGACTTTCTTAAGTCGATTGGTTGATCTCCATAGGCAATTCTAAATGAGGATTCATCCACATAAGTAAGTTCAACCCCATAGATGGGTTTAATTGAAGTGCCTTTGGTTGCTTTAGCGATATCAGGGTATGCATAAAGCCCATCATGGTCTGTAAATGCAATCGCTTTATGACCCCATTTTATGGCTTGATCAACATAGTCTTTCACATCTGTAAGTCCATCCATATTGGACATTTTGGTATGTAAATGGAACTCAACACGCTTTTCTTTGGCAGTATCTTTACGTTCTTTTTTACTGGTTTTTTCAACAAACTCTACGATGTTCGCGATGATTAATACATCTTTCGCAAAGGTATCGTATTGAGCTCTACCCATAACACGAACAATGTCATTTGTCTTATAGGATTCAGCTGTTTTGATGTCTTCGTCTTTATATAAAAACTGCTTAACGATGATCGCATCATCGCTATCAGCAATCGTCATTTGTAGTAAGGAAGAATTCTTCAATGTACGTACTTCAGACTTGATGATTGCCCCTTCAACCGCAAACGATAAGTCTGAAGTTGTGTTTTGGTATTTGTCCAACTCGTAATTATCTTTTGGAATCTCGCTAATTGGGGAAATCTTATCTGTTTTATAAACACGTTTAAAGTTTTTTAAAGCTTTCTTCGGTTCTTCTTTTTCTCTTGGTGGTAAAGCCTTTAATTCACTGATGGCTTTAGATTCATACTTTTTGATTTGGGTTTCTACTGAAGCAAGCTCCTTCTTAATTTCTAGTTTGATTTCAGTTTGAATACCCACCTTTAAAAAGGCTTGCATAAAAAAAGGCAAGTATCTATTTAGATGGTGACTATTCTCGTCTACTTCCAAATAAAAATGCCCCTCTTCGTATCGAGCATTAAAGTTTCTAAAAATGTTTAAACTTGCTCTTTCTGAGGTTAGATTTTGTAAGACCCAGTAATAGAAATCCATTGCATAAGATTTCCAAGATTCATGGTCTTGAAAGGTAAATTGATACTCTATTCCAAGGACAACATCCGGAACTGAAAAATAGAGTCTAAGTTGTTTAATAAATAGGTCTAGTGATTTAGGTTCTGGTGCTTTTGGAAAATTGATATAAAATGTCCAGAGTTTAGCATTAGAATCGACTAACACATTTCTAAGTGTTGCTTCTTTTAGTTGTTCATCCTTAAAGCCTGATTGTTTAAGAAATAATTCAAATTTATTCATCTTTATCCTTACTTTCATCATCTTTTTGGTCACTTACAATGACGATTTTAGACATCTTTAATAGACCTCTAAATGCGATACCCATATAGATATAAGGGAGAATCAAAGCCAAATAACTGACAAGTCCAAGTCCGTATAGTTCCCCAATCAATACCAATACAAAGTAACTTGTAAGGGCATAGGTTGCCATTATAAAGCGGTATCTATATCGAAGTTTTTGAGGTCTTAATCCATAGAAAAATGCCATGATATGACCTAGGATGAAATATAAAATCATATTGGCCATAAACATCATTAACCCGCCATAGACAAGTGCCAATGGCTTGATATCCATATAGATAATATCTATCGCATTCTTAAATGCTTTTTGATCATTAGAGGTTGCGAGATTAAGAGATAGGTTGTCAAGTTTAAGTGTTTGATAAGTGTATGTTTTAACATTGGTTTGGTCTAAGTAGAAAGACAGGCCTTCTTCTTCAAATACAACTTGGTATAAGGCGTTTTCAGAGTTGTCGTTGAACCCAATTCTAAAAGCAAGGTAATTAAACGCTTCTCCTGTACAGTTTGGATCAAGTTTAGCGTCAACGATGACGCAGTTGTTATTCTTTTGTATAAGTGTGCTTGTAAGTTCATCTTTGATGTCTTTAGGAGCGCTATTAGAAAAC
This sequence comes from Paracholeplasma morum, assembly GCF_016907055.1. Classification (NCBI taxonomy): domain Bacteria; kingdom Bacillati; phylum Mycoplasmatota; class Mollicutes; order Acholeplasmatales; family Acholeplasmataceae; genus Paracholeplasma; species Paracholeplasma morum. Next base: position 5,996 of record NZ_JAFBBG010000018.1, on the reverse strand, counting down.
CCAATGCGTAGTATCATCGGCATGCTCGCAAGTAATGATAAAAAGGCTATATATAATGTGATATAGCCGAGTTTATCTTTAAGGAAAAATGCAATTTTGCTAGGTTTAAAAATCGAGATATTTAGTCTTTTTAACATGATAAAACTCCTTATCACTTATTATAACATATTAACATTTATATGTTAAAATACAATTGGTGATTTTAGATGAATTTGATGACTGACGAGAAACATTATAACACATTAAACAACTACTATAGACATAAATTCCCAAACAAGGTTTTTAAGATTGCCTTAAATGGTGGCTTTACTTGTCCGAACATTGATGGGACTGTAGCCAAAGGGGGCTGTACGTTTTGTACCCCACTGGGTTCTGGCGATTTTGCTGGTAGTAAATACGATCCTTTAAGGGTTCAATTTGATAACATAAAAGAAATGATGCACTTAAAATGGCCTGATAAAGCCAATTATGTAGTGTACTTTCAAGCAAACACGAATACCCATGGACCGCTTACTAAAATTAAATCTTTATTTGATGAGGCGATTACGCTTGATCCTAACATCGTGATGATCTCTGTAGCAACCAGACCTGATAGTCTTCCAGACGATGTTTTGGAGTATTTAGGTGACTTAAACCAAAGGATGCCTTTACAGGTAGAACTTGGCTTGCAAACCATCTTTGAAAGTACTTCTAATTTGATCAATCGTGCACATGATTTAAAGTCATTTGACGATGCCGTATCAAAACTAAGAGCCCGTAACATTGAAGTCGTTGTACACATCATTAATGGGTTGCCTTATGAATCCAAAGAAATGATGTTAGAGACCGTTAGACATATTAACAAACTCGATGTTCAAGGCATCAAGATTCATATGCTTCATGTGATGGAAAAAACCAAAATGGGCTTTGATTTTAAGAAGAAACCATTTCCAATTCTTACCTTAGAAGAATATGTAGATATCACTGTTGATCAGCTAAGAATTCTAAACCCTTCGATTATTGTTCATAGAGTCACTGGGGACGCTCCAGCAAAACTCCTTATGGAGCCAAAATGGACTTTGAAGAAGTTCATCGTCCAAAATGAAATTGACAAAAGAATGAGACTCTTAAATGCCTGGCAAGGGGACCAATATGAGAAATAGTCTGATCCATGATTTTACAAGATCATTTTTGAATAATCATGTTAGCCCTAATGACATAATTATCGATGCGACACTTGGGAATGGTCATGATACGTTATACCTAAACTCACTTGGTGCAAATGTAGTCGCATTCGATATCCAATTAGAGGCTATTAATCAAGCAAAAAACCTAATAGAAGGTCTTAAGAATATCCAAATTCATCATGATTCTTTTGTTAACATGTTTAGCTACAATATTCCTTTCAAAGGCGTCGTCTTCAACTTAGGCTATTTGCCAAATGGTGATAAAACCATAACGACTTTAGAGAAAGACACCCTATTCACAATTAAAGAATTATCTAAACTGCTAAAAGAGGGTATGTTCATCATCATAACGGCTTATCCAGGCCATGAAGAGGGGATGAAAGAATCTAGTGCTTTAGATCATTTCATTAAGTCTTTACCTAATGATTATTTGACCTATACTTTAAAAATACAAAATAGAAACAATGCGCCTTATGTCATTGTGATAGAAAAATAAAACGCGGCTATGCTTATGCATAATCGCGTTTTTTTATTAGCCTTTTACAACAATGTTAACAATTTTGTTTTGGATATAGATGACTTTTACAATCGCTAATCCTTCGGTAAACTTAACGACATTTGGAGCTTCTAGTGCAAGTTTTTTCACTAGGGTTTCATCTTCGTTTGGTTTAACACTAATACGGTCTCTTAGTTTACCATTAACTTGAATAACCACTTCGATTTCATCTAATACTAATTTAGACTCATCCACAGTTGGCCATTCTTGGTAGGCAATGGTGTCTTTCTTATTGAATACAGTTTGATATAGTTCTTCTGTAATGTGTGGAGCAATTGGATTAAGTAGTTTTAAGAACCCAATGGCCTGTGCTTTCGAGAATACTTTTTGTCTGTAGACATCGTTAACGAAAATCATCATTTGAGAGATGCCTGTATTAAAGGCTTGTTTTTCGTAGTCTTCAGTGACTTTTTTCACGGTTTGGTTATAAACAAAATCTAGGGCTGGAACCTCATCTTCGATTGGTAAGTAATACATTCTCCATACTCTATCTAAGAAACGTTTTGCACCATCAATCGCTTCGGTATTCCAAGGTTTATCGGCTTCAAGTGGGCCCATGAACATTTCATAAAGTCTTAGGGTATCTGCCCCATAAACTGAAATAACTTCATCAGGATTTACGACGTTCCCTTTGGATTTGCTCATCTTTTGGTTATCAGAGCCTAGAATCATACCTTGGTTAATTAACTTTAAGAATGGTTCTTTTGAACTAACTAGTCCTAAATCGTAAAGGAACTTATGCCAGAATCTTGAGTAAAGTAGATGTCCGACAGCATGTTCTGCACCACCGATGTATAAGTCAACTGGTAGCCATTTGTCCAACTCTTTTTTAGCTTCTTCCGTGTTAAGTGGAATGAATCCAACTAATGTCTTTAATACGTAACCAATATAGTACCAGCTAGAACCTGCAAGTTGAGGCATGGTATTGGATTCTCTACGGTAACGTTTTTGATCTTTTTCAATGTTAATCCATTCATATAGATTGGCTAGTGGAGATTCACCGGTTCCGCTAGGTTTGATGTTGGTCATCTTTGGTAATTCAAGCGGTAGCTCTTCTTCACTTAATGTGATGACGTTATCGTCTTCATCAAATAGGACTGGGAATGGTTCACCCCAATAACGTTGTCGTGAGAATACCCAGTCTCTTAATCTATAAGTGATTTCTTTCTTGCCTGCGCCTAAGGATTCAAGGTGTTTAACGATGACTTCTTTTGCATCGTCATTCATCAATCCGTTGATGATGTCACTGTTGATGTGGAAACCATCACCAGTAAAACAACCAGGTTCGTCATGTTCGATGACTTTAATGATATCTAGTCCATGTTTTAATGCGAACTCATAGTCTCTTTCATCATGAGCTGGTACAGCCATAACTGCGCCAGTGCCATAGGATGCTAGTACATAGTCAGCAATCCAAATTGGTACTTTTTTACCGTTGATTGGGTTAATCGCAAATGCCCCAGTGAATACACCGGATTTATCTTTGTTTAAATCTCCACGATCAAGGTCTGTTTTTTGTTTGGTAATTTCAATGTATCTTTTAACTTCTTCTAGTTCATCTTGAGAAGCAATTTCTAATACTAATGGGTGTTCTGGTGCTAATACCGCATAGGTTGCCCCATATAAGGTATCAGGTCTAGTAGTAAAGATATCAAAGCTATGATCACTGTGTGCAACCTTGAAAGTAATCTTAGCTCCGGTTGACTTACCAATCCAGTTTTTTTGCATTTCCTTGATGTGATCTGGCCAGTCTAGTAAGTTTAAGTCCTCTAATAAGCGGTCTGCATATTTAGTAATCTTTAAAACCCATTGTTTCATGGCTTTTTTAGTAACTGGGTAGTGCCCTCTTTCAGATACCATAATGCCATCGCTAATTTCGATTTCATCATTGGCTAAAACGGTTCCTAAGCCTTCACACCAGTTAACTTCAACGTCTTTTCTTTCAGCTAATCCATGTTCAAATAGTTTTGTGAAAATCCATTGAGTCCACTTGTAGTACTCACTGTCAGAGGTTGCGAACTCTCTGTCCCAGTCAATACCGATTCCGGCTTCATGAACTTGTCTTTTGAAGTTTCCAATGTTCTTATAGGTGAACTCTCGTGGGTCATTCCCGGTTTGTAGGGCGTATTGCTCAGCAGGTAGTCCAAATGCGTCCCATCCCATTGGATGCATCACATTATAGCCTTGCATACGTTTAAAACGACTCATAATATCGGTCGCTGTATAAGATTCTATGTGTCCAACGTGTAATCCTTGAGCCGATGGATAAGGAAACATGTTTAATACATAATAAGTTGGTTTGATTTGGTCATTTTCAGTTTTAAAAGTCTTACGTTCTGACCAGTAAGTTTGCCATTTCTTTTCTATGGCGCTAAAGTTATATTCCATATTATCACTCTTTCGTCTATTTACCATTATAAAACAAATACTAGTTTTTTAAAACTAAAACTATCATAAAATAAATCCTCAGCCTGGATATCATCATGATTCTTTAGGCTGAGGATAATAAACTAAGTTTTTTAATGAGACATTTTTTGTTTGGCTAATTCAGGAGTAATTTCTCCAGCGGCTGTTAAAGCTTTCTTAGTGATGAGTGGACCGACCATTTCATACACGAAGGTTGCAGATAAAACGACTGCAGAAATTTGTTGTGCATATTGAGGTACGACACTGGATGCGACGATGGATAACCCAATCGCAACCCCGGCTTGTGGGATTAACCCAAAACCTAAGTACTTCTTAACTTTTGGAGACCCATTGGCAAGTTCTGCCCCTAAGTACGCACCTATTAGCTTACCAATCACACGACCTACAATGTAAATTACACCAATTCCGCCAACGGTTAATAAGACATCAAACTTAAGTTCAGCACCACTTAATACAAAGAACATAATGAATATTGGTGGGGTAACACGATCCGTTAAGTATAAGACCGTATCTAAGACTTCTTCATTTGCAAGGTTCGTGAAGAATGCCCCCATCATCATACAAGCAAGTAGTGTAGATAACTCAAAATCAGGGCTTGATTGCTTTACAATCTCAGCAGCTGATGCGACCAAGAATAAAAGTGCTAGTAAGAGTGAAATACGGTTTCCTCTACCTGTAAACCATTTAACACCAAAGGAGAGTAGGATACCTGCAATAGCCCCTAATCCAAGGCTTGCAATAATCTCAACAAATGGCTTAAGGATCATCCAAGTAACAGATATATTTGATGTGGATCCAATTGTTTTTGCAATTGCTACGAATAACCCGAAGAATACAATTGCTGTTGCATCATCAATTGCAACAACGCTCAATAGGTTTTCAGTCACTTCACCTTTAGCTTTATATTGTTTAATAACCATAATGGTTGCGGCTGGTGCAGTGGCTGCAGCAATCGCTGACAACACAAGTGAGAACCTCATATCAAAACCAAAAGAAATCAATAACACAAATACGATGATAATCGCGAAAAACGATTCGAGAGTTGCGATTACAATTGGAAGCTTACCGACCCTCTTGAAGTAAGAAAGTTGAAATTCCGTACCGATTGTAAATGCAATAAATCCTAAAGCGATTTGAGAAATAATATGTAGTTCTTCATATGCTGCCTCAGGAATCAAATGAATGCCTGCCATTGTTAATAACGGCCCAATTAAAAGACCACCTAATAAATACCCTGTTACGTTAGGTAGTTTTAGCTTCTTAGCAATTTTCCCAAATAACAACCCTGTTATTAGGATGATTGACATGTAAAATAAAATCATTTTGTTTTAAATCCTCTTATATAATCAATCGGAAGTGTAAATAAAATACCTGTATTTGGTTCATCAATGCTACCAACCACTTCCTCAATGATTTCTTCAATACGTTTGATGTTCTCTTCTTTAGTAACCATCATAATTGTTTTATTTTCTTTCTTGTTATCTTTAAGCAGGTTACGAATAGAGCCAAATATGTTTGATAAAGTCTCATCATTCGAACCAGATAAAGCTTGAGCCATTCCTGAACTATTAAACACAGTTGCCCCTGTTAAATGTTCGTTCGCAAGTTCCTTTAATAATCTATCTAGTTTTTCAGTTTTATTTAAAATAAAAACCATTAGTTTCAAAATAAACACCTCTTTCGCGTTAATTATACGCCATACAAAATTCATTATCAAGATAAACTAAATGAAAACACTTTTTCAAAAAAAATCTGACGAGTGGTGAAGAGTGTTGGTGAAATCACCGATGCTTCTCCAAAATGTCAGTAATGCCTTTATCATTTAAAAACGTTTGATAGTTAACTTG
>NZ_JAFBBG010000017.1 GCF_016907055.1 Paracholeplasma morum | reverse complement strand
GCCTATACATCAAAAGCATCTTATCTAGATCAAGATGATTTCGTTAAAGGAGATTTCTCTGGAGAGAGAATCAAAAGAGGTTTATATAGAAGTCTAAAAGGCATCTTGATTAACGCAGATCAAAATGCCGCATTAAATATGATTCGAAAAGGTAATCCCGATGCCTTATGGATAGGGAATAAAGGAGTGAACACTCCTAAGCGTACATACCTATTTGGTGTGTAGTCGCTTTAAATAAGACGACTTAAATCGTTAAGAGGTATGTATCATAAGTCATTCTGTAAAGGGTGATTTATTCACCTCTTTGTTCTTCATCTTAGAAATCAAACTATCTAAAGTTATGATTTGAAATGAATTTGAATGATTAATAGTGATATAATGAACTAAATAAGTTTAGAGGAAACCAAATGAAAGACTTTAGAGCTATTTTAACGTCAATTGAAAAGCATAAAGACTTAATCGAAGATATCAAATCCGGTATCTATTTTTGGCGTTTAAGCGATAATTTTTTCATTCCATCCACCCATTTGCTAAACAGTTTAGGCTATACCGATCATGATTCATTTTATAATTATGAAACCTGGCGAAAAATTTGGCACCCTGATGACAAACCAGTGATTGATTCGATTAGAAAAAGCGCAATTAATTTGCATGAACGTGAATACCATCTAATTCATAGACTCATAAACAAGAGTGGCGAGTATGATTGGTTCCGTACGGATGCCTTAATCGTTTATGATGGGTTAAATCCGGTTTATATCATTGGATCTACAAACAACTATGATAGATTTCAGAATAGAATCAATCAACTTGAAGTGGATAAAGATAACTATAAAGAATACCTAAGTGCAACCGATGCAGGCACTTGGATTTGGCATATTGAAACAGGAGAAACCATTTTTAGTGAGATATGGGCAAATAATCTAGGTTACAAACTTGAAGAAATTCAACCTACATCATTTGATACTTGGTTTAATCTCATTCATCCTGAAGATAAACAAAAGGTGTTTGAAGCATTAGAAAACACTTTATCTGAGGATTTGCCATATCGAATTGAATTAAGAATGCTTCACAAAAACGGGTCTTATGTTTGGGTAGATTACCGTGGTAAGGTTGTGACCTACTCACAGGATAAACGTCCATTAATCATGGTTGGGACCCAAATTAACATTGATAAACAGAAGAAACTAGAACTCAAACTGCGTGAAAACGAGTTTAAATATAAGCAACTTGTTGAGAGTAGTTATGATGTTATTTATATGTTAGACGGCAACGGAAAATGTATTTTCATCTCATTAGCGTTTAAGAATTTGTTGGGTTATGAACTCGACTACATTCTTAACCAACCAATTATGAAAGTCATCATTGAGAAAGATGCAAGCGAACTCAAACGGTTCTTTGAATCAGTGAAGAATTCTACTAGCCGTAAAGAACTTAAATTTTTCAGTGTCAAACATGCAGATGGCTCTACCCGTCACTTTAAGACCAATGCCATCTCAATTCGTAACTATCAAAATGAGTTTATTGGGTTTGCAGGGACTGCCACTGATATCACGGATGAAGTGCTATTAGAAGATCAACTATCCGTAGAAAGAGGTTTGTTTAAAAAGACCTTATTAAGTGTTAGCGATGGTGTTATTTCTACCAACAGTGAAGGCATCATTCAAATCATCAACCCTTCAGCTCAAAAGCTGACAGGATACTTAGAAAAAGAAGCGATTGGAAAACCTTTAGATAGCATCTATCATGTAGAAAACTATGAAAGTGATTTAAATGACCCATTTAGATTAAAACGAATGTTTACTAAGGAAATCTATTTAGTCAAGAAAAACGGAAAATACATACCAATAGAAGAGAACATCTCACCGATCTATGATATTGATGGAAACCTAGACGGAAATGTTTATGTTTTTAAAGACATTTCAGACCAACTTAAGCAAGCTAAAGACATCGAGTATCTAAGTTATCATGATTACTTAACTGGATTATATAACCGAAGATTTATGGAGAATGCGCTCAAGAACTTTGATCAAAAAATGTTCTATCCTTTAGGCATTGTTATGCTTGATGTGAATGACCTAAAAGAAATGAATGACGAGTTTGGTCATCATCAAGGGGACAAACTCCTTCAATTGGTGTCAAAAAGCATTTCTGAATCGGTTAATGAAGATGACTTAGTTGGTAGAATCGGTGGCGATGAATTCATCATCATTTCACCTAACTGTTCAAAGAGTAAACTGAGAAATCTAAAAAATTCATTAAGCGCTAAATTTATGAGTCTTGAACTCAATCAAAGACCTGTAAGAGTAGCGATGGGCTGTTCAATTAAAGAAACGGAAGAAGAATCCATCTTTGATGTGCAGAAAAAGGCCGATGATTTAATGTATATTAACAAACAAGCGATTAGATTTAACTTAAAATAGTCAAAAAATAACAGTAAAAAGGCGTGAAAGCCTTTTTATTTTTTTTAATTCAAAATAATTCTTTGAAATTTATAAATGTGTGATAAAATGGTGATTGAAGGAGTGATACTATGCTAGAAGTCAAACACGTTAAGAAGAATTATGGAACTTTAACGGCAGTTCAAGACTTAAGTTTTACAATCAAACCTGGCGAAATATTTGGATTATTGGGAACCAATGGCGCTGGGAAAACAACGACATTTAAAATGATATTAGGGTTATTAGAACCTACTAATGGAGAAATCCTTTTAAATGGTAAAAAAATCAGTTACGAAGATGCGGATCATATAGGCTATATGATCGAAGAAAGGTCTTTACTTGTTAAGTTAAAAGTTAAAGACTTGGTATTACATTATGGGGCTTTAAAAGGTCTAGATAAGGAAACCATCCTTGAACGACTAGACTATTGGTTAAAACGATTCAATATCGAATCTTATAAAGACAAGAAGATTAAGGAACTATCCAAAGGGAATCAACAAAAGATCCAGTTCATCACTTCCATTATTAATAATCCAAAATTGTTAGTTTTAGACGAACCATTCTCTGGACTAGACCCAATTAACACCTTCAAGTTCGTTGAAGTTATTAGAGATTTTCAAGCCAAAGGGACGATGATTATTTTTTCTACTCACCAAATCGACCATGTTGAAAGTTTCTGTGAACAACTAATTGTGTTAGAAAAAGGTAATCCTGTTCTAAGTGGTAAGATCTCAGATATCAAGAAGGATTTTAAAAAACACAACATTAAGATTATTGCAGATTGTGAACCAGAAACGATTAAAGGCATTAAAGGCGTCATCGACGTTATTACACAACCCAATGAAATCATTGTTAAAATTGAAGATGAAAGCTGCGCAAAAGATGTCTTTGATTATATAAAGACTTGTGATAATGTTAGAAAATTTGACATTGAGCAAGCCAGCCTTTCAGAAATCTTTATCGAAAAAGTAGGTGAAACCTTTGAACAAGTTTAAATATTTATTAAAATATGGCATCAAGAAACGTCTAGGGACCAAAGCGTTTTTGATCTCTAATATTGTTATTTTCATCGCCTTATTAGGCATACTTAACCTTCCAAACATCATCGCTTTTTTTGACAACAACGAAGGGACAACGTTAAAAGTATCTGTTTACGATGAAACCAATAAGTCAATAGATACCATTAGTATCTTAAATCAATATGGTGACACTTTCGTGAGTATGTTACCAAATACCACCATTGAATTTATTGAAGTTGAAACGTTTGATAAAGAAGCCATTGAATTCAATGGTGCAAATGCAGTTGTACATTTAACGATGTCTAATGACCTTTTAAAGGCTGATATCTATAAAGATGAACTAGAAGTGCTTCAAGAAAACATCATCGTTCAAATCTTAAGCCAATATCGTATTAACGTTTGGAGCATTGATAAGACAGATGCAGAAAAAGCCTTAGTAGACGATTTCTTAGCCCCACTGAACTATCAAATCATCTCAGAAGAAAAGGATACAGCAACAAGAGATTTAATCTTAAGTGTTATCAGCATGTTCATTGCTATTCCAATTTTCATTATGTTGATTATGTCAGTTCAATTTGTTGGTATCGACATTATTGAAGAAAAATCGACTAAAGCCATTGAGTATGTGATGTCAACAGTGCCACCACAAACACACTTTATGACTAAGATTTTATCGTCATTTGCATTCTTAGTTACACAGTCTCTGCTTATCGTTTTATACGGCCTCATCGCCGGATTTATCTCGACAAAGATTCTTGGAGCCTCTGGCACAGGTATGAGTGTGACTGAAATCATCGGTCAATTCACCGAAACTGATGCAACCATCATTAAAGATGTGCTTAAAGCCTTACCAATGGCATTAACTTGGACATTGTTATTTACCATTATTGGTGGGTTATTCTATATGATTTTTATGGCAACTCTTGCATCGATGTCAACATCTATGGAAGATTTCCAATCATTTCAATCGCCATTCATGTTCATGATGATGATTGGATTCTATGCATCTATATTCTCAGTATATATGGGTGATTCGATTGTTCTGAAGGTTATTGGATACATTCCGCTATTCGCACCTATTGTTGCCCCAACCTTGTTTATGAGTGGCGTATTTAGTGTGGTAGACACCATTATTGTGTTTGTCTTATTATTGGGTTCTACAGTTGCGATTTATTACTTCTTAACCCCAATATACAAAGCATCTATCTTAAGCTATGATGAATCAGGATTCTTCAAACGTATTAGTAAGATGTTTAAACGTAGTAAAGAAGCTTAATAAAGAGCCCCTTCGGGGTTCTTTTTACGCTATCTGATTGAGATGACTCTATAAGAACCACTCAATGAAGGTTTTATAGCATTTCAAACCGATTTTCAGTTCATTAATGTTATAATAAATATCGAGGTGTTAAAAATGGCTACTTATGAAGAATTAAAATCAAGAATAGAAGAATTAGAAGATACCGGTTATGGTAAAACCTTAAAGGAAGTTAACGGTATTAAAAAACTTACTGTCGGCCCTACAGGTGTAGTAGATGTTGAAATCTATTACTCAAAACCAGGAACGCCAGAAGAAACTAAATTTAAAATTAACTTAATTAAACTTGTCAAAGTTGAATTGGGGTTTCCTGGTATAAAGGTTACTTTCCATCAAAATGAAGTGATTAATGAAGGTGAAAAGAAAATCATATATTTAGGAATTGCATCGGGTAAAGGCGGTGTTGGTAAATCAACCGTAACAGCTAACCTAGCTGCAGCCTTAAACCGTTTAGGCAAGAAAGTAGGCATCATGGATGCCGATATATATGGGGCAAGTATTCCTCAAATATTAAAAGTAGATATCAAACCTTTATCAGGTACAGATGATGACATGATGATTCCTTTACAAGGCGAAGGGATGGAAGTCATTTCTACTGAGTTTTTCTTACCAGCTAACAAACCAGTTATGTGGCGTGGCCCAATGCTTGGTAAAATGCTATCACACTATTTTGGTGGGGTTGCTTGGGCAGATGGTACCGAGTATGTATTAATTGACTTGCCACCAGGAACTGGAGATGTCGCATTAGACATTAACAAGTTCGCTAAACAAACCAAGATGTTGATTGTCACTACACCCCATGTTAATGCTGCCCATGTTGCAGTTAAGGCTGGGCTTGGTGCGCAACAAATTGGACACCAAGTCATTGGGGTTGTTGAAAATATGAGTTATTTCTTGAACCCATGTAACAACAAGCGTGAATACATTTTTGGTAAAGATGGTGGCTTACAAGTTGCTGATCAACTAGGTGTTGATTTATTAGCACAATTACCAATCGGTCAACCGGTTGAAAACTACATTTACAAATCCAATGAACCAGCAGGATTAATTTACGATCAACTTGCTTCAAAAGTCATTGATTTGCTTGAAGACTAATGATTTACCATGAACTTCACGGCACTTCATCTAATCCGTTATTGATATTCACACATGGCATAGGCGAACATAGTGGGCTATACCAATCATTTAAGGATTATTTAGTTGAAGAAGGCTTTTGTGTCTTATTATATGACTTAAGGGGTCATGGACAATCAGATGGTTTAAAACCTTATAAACGTTATGACATCTTTTTAGAGGATTTACACGAACTTGTATCCAAATACAAGAAGCCTAACCAAAAAGTATTTTTAATTGGACAGTCACTAGGCGCTTTAATATCTAATGCTTACATGTGTAAGTATCATGATGTGGATGGGATTGTCTCACTAGGGTATCAATACGATTACCTATCGAAGGTTCGTTTGTTTGGGTTTTTATTCCCAAACAAGGTGCTTAAATTTAACTGGACAGACCCTAGATCAAGACATGTCAAACATGACTCAGATGTCAATGATCCATTGTTACTTAAACAAATTGAGTTCAGATGGCTTTATCAAACATTGATTAAAGCTAATCAGTTAATTCATAAACACGCAGGTATGCTGAAAACAGATATTTTACTCCTTCATGGGGGTCAAGATGTGATCGTGGAAACCAAGAATGCCTTTCACTATTATGAGAGTTTAAAAGCGGCAAATAAAGAAATCATTATTTACCCTAACAGTAAACATGATATATTACTAGATGTCGATAAACTCATCTTATATAAAGATATTGTGGCATGGTTAAAGAGCAAATAGTCTTTACAAAAAACTTACAATTCCATTACGAGAGTGTGATAGTTTCACATTCTTTTTTTTTATACAATGAAGCCATAGGAGCGTGAATGAATGAGAAAAGTAATGATTTTTACAGTGGCTATAATGGTATTTATCGTATCTGCCTGTTCGAAACCGAAAGAATTTGATGGATCCAAAAACATCACAATTTATACAAGAGACACCACATCTGGTACTAGAGCAGGATTTATGGAAGGAATTGGTTTTGCAGATGCAGCAACCAATGACTCTATTTTGGCAAGCGGGTTTGTGACAAAAGACAACACCGGTATTATGACTTCAGTTGGAACGGATTTATATGCCATTGGATATGTCTCACTGTCTTCAGTAGATAACACAGTCAAAGGCGTACCATTTGAAGGGGTTAAACCAACAGTTGAAAACGTCGTTAATGACACCTATGGTTTAAAAAGACCATTTATGTGGATGATTCGTGATGATTCCGATTATGAAACACCTGAAATAGAAGCACTTGTCAAAGCATTTATCGCATTTTTAGGGACCGTTGATGCAGCTGACATCATCAACAACAATGGCGCAATCGCTATACCTACTTCTGTTACTTGGGATGATATCAAAGCAGAACATCCAATCACAGCAGCTAATAATAGCGCCATTACCATTCGTTTTGGGGGTTCAGACTCTATTCAAAAAGTAGCAGAAGCCCTAACAAGTACATTTAAAGCTAAAGCAGGTAACTTCGTCGCTGAACATGATCATACAGGATCAGGGGATGCTTATAAACGTACCCAAACCCAACCATTAACAGACCCTGTAAGCAAACATGTCGGGTTTGCCTCAAGATATTTTAAAGACTCAGAAAAAGTCGGTGTAGAAGAGAATCTATTGGGACAACTTGCATGGGATGCAATCGTTGTAGTCGTCAATAAAGCTAACCCGATCCAAAACTTTACGAAACAACAAATCAAACAAATCTATGATGGCACAGTTACAACATGGAATGGTTTTAGTGAATAAAGCATTATTTCTGGGGGATTAATATGTATCGGTCAAAGAATCAAATCAAAAGACTAACGGATTCAATTTTTGAAAAAGTGTTACTAGTCTTAACCATAATATCTGCATCATTTATTGTAGTTATATTAGGCGTTATCCTCAAAAAGGGTATAACGCCCTTTATCACAATTAATGGTGGTATCGGCAGAGTATCTTTTCTTAAGTTCATAACGGGTTTCACATGGCTATCTGGTGAAATGTTTAAGTCTAACCTTTATGGGGTTGGTTTTATCATTTTATATAACCTTCTTATTGCGTTTTTATCATTGTTAATTGCACTTCCTATTGGGGTATTAACTGCTTTATTTATAGCTAGGGTTGCCCCAAAAAGACTCAAGGAAGTTTTTAGAACCATCATTGAGTTACTTGCATCTATTCCCTCGATTATTTATGGATTATTTGGTGCGGGCGTCATTTTAAAACTCATATATAACTTATCGTTTATGATGGGTTATCAATCAAAAGGCGGTAACTCATTATTAGCTTCTGTTCTTGTCCTTTCAATCATGATTATCCCTACGATTACGTTAATATCAGAAGTATCCATTAGAAGTGTTGACGAGAAATTGGTTGAGGGATCCTTAGCCTTAGGCGCATCTTCTCAGCAAACGAATTTCAAAGTGGTTTTATCTGCTGCAAAAAGTGGCATCATTACATCAGCAATACTCGGGATAGGTAGAGCACTAGGAGAAGCAACCGCAATTTCTTTAGTAATCGGAAATAGAAAAGGCGGGTTTTCGCTTAACATATTTGACACCGCATCCACTTTGACTACGATCATGCTCGAGGGGATGAAAGAAACAACTGGTATCGACTACGACATTAGGTTTTCGGTAGGATTAGTATTGATGGGCATTATTTTAATCACGAATTTCTCATTAAACAAACTGAAGAAAATGGTAGGTTCAATCGATGTCAAATAAGAAGAAAGATTTTATTAGAACCTTTGTCACTTATGCAAGCGCACTATTGACCTTATCGGTATTGCTTACCATCGTGTTGTTTGTATTAGGGAATGGCATAAAATTAATGGATTTTAAATTGCTTTCAAGACCATATGAAAGCAAAACTTACATTGGTGATTTAAAACAAAATAATACGAAGAGTTATCCCTTAACTGTTAATTTGAAAGAAGGTATATTTTATTCAGTACAGTGGGGATTAGGCCTTGAAGACCAGGAAGATGTGACAGGGAAAAATGTCGTTATTGTCAGTTATGTTCATCCAAATTCACAACTCAATAATTTAAATCATAAAGGTGTTTCCAATGAAACACTTCAAATAAAAAAAGGCGATGTGTTAATCAGAGTGGCCTTCGACGATAGCCCATCTGCCCTCTCATCATTTGGAGCAGAAAGAATCAAAAACATTCTAGATTCTAACACTTCTTTTAGAGAGATTGAACTACAAACGCCAGGTGGAGGAATTAAAGGATCCTTACTATCTACATTGTATTTAATTGGTCTAACGTTATTAGTCGCTTTACCGATTGGAATTGGTACGGCAATTTATCTAAGCGAATTTGCAAAAAACAACCGAATTACAAAGCTGATTAGAACATTTATTGAAACACTTACTGGGGTTCCATCCATCATTTATGGATTATTGGGGCTAGCACTTTTTGTCCCAATGACGATGGCCATCACAAGAGCAACCGGACCCAGCCTCTTATCAGGTTCATTGACACTATCGGTAATTTTATTACCAGTCATCATTAGAACGACAGAAGAATCATTAAAAGTGGTTCCTGATGAACTGAGAAGTGCTTCGCTATCGCTTGGGGCCAATAAGACACAAACCATCTTTAAAGTTGTTCTACCTAATGCAATTAGCGGGATTTTAACCTCGGTATTGCTGGCGATTGGAAGAATTATTGGAGAGAGTGCAGCGCTAATATTTGCCGTAGGGACTACCATCAAAGATAACGTTAGCATATTGGATAAGTCTACCTCACTTGCCGTGCATATCTATGCGTTGATGTCTGATGAGCCGGCTAACATCGAGTTATCAACAACCATTGCATTAATTATTCTAATAATGGTATTAGTCTTAAATTTACTGATTAAATATATATCAAAAAGGTTTACTAGGAAGTTAGGGGTATAAACATGAACATATTCGAAGTGAGAGATTTAGCAGTTGCTTATGGTGAAAATAGTGCCATAAGACAAATTGATATGTCCATTAAGGACTATCAAGTTACAGCATTAATTGGACCATCAGGGTGTGGCAAGTCCACTTTCTTGAAGACTTTAAATCGGATGAATGACTTAATTGATAATGTGCGAATTACAGGTAATGTCTTTTATAATGGTTCAAATATCTTTGATAAAAAGACAGACGTAATCGGGCTCAGAACAGAGGTAGGAATGGTGTTTCAAAAACCAAATCCTTTTCCAATGTCGATTTATGACAACATTGCTTATGGCCCAAGATGTCAAGGGATAAAACAGAAAAAAGAACTCGATTCTTTAGTCAAAAATGCACTGATTCAAGCGGCTTTATGGGATGAAGTCAAAGACCGTTTGAAGGATTCAGCTTTAAAACTATCTGGGGGACAACAACAACGCCTTTGTATTGCAAGAGCACTTGCCATGAAACCAAAAGTGATATTAATGGATGAACCTACCAGCGCACTTGATCCGATTGCAACCTCAAAAATAGAGGACTTAATCTTAGAACTAAAAAAGAATTATACCATTGTTATTGTTACCCATAATATGCAACAAGCGGCTCGTATTAGCGATTATACTGGGTTCTTTCTACTGGGAGAACTGGTTGAGTTTGGCGACACAGACACTCTGTTTTCTCATCCAAGCGATAAGCGAACACTGGATTACATTACAGGTAGATTTGGATAATTTATGACAGAAATGAGGACATCATGAGAACGACATATCAAACATCATTATTACAGTTGAAAAAATCTGTTGTTGAAATGGCTGATGAAGCATTGAGTAACGTTGAATCAAGCTTGAATGCTTTTAGGATGAAAGACATAACGCTTGCTAAAAAAACGATAGAGAAAGACAATCAAATCGATGCCTATGAAGAAAAAATAGCCAAGGATGCATTAAGAATTATATGGAAAGAACAACCCATTGCACAAGACTTACGTTTGGTGACTACAATCCTAAAAGTAATCACAGATATAGAGCGAATTGGGGATCATGCGACAGATATAAGTGAAATATTTTTGCATATGGAAGAGATTAATCAAAACCGAGATGTTAAAATAGTATTAGATATGGCAGAAAAGGCCATTGAAATGGTAAGACAAGCGACCAACTCTCTGGTGACTGAAGATCAAGAACTTGCAAAAATTACGATTCAAAAGGATGATGAAGTAGATTTTCTATATAATACACTGATTAAAAAAGTAACCGAATGGTTGAAAGATTCAGTGGAAGATTCCAGCTATGTTATTTCAGTTTTACTGATAGGAAAGTATTTAGAAAGAGTCGCTGACCATGCGGTGAATATTGCCGAATGGGTCATATTCTTGCAATCTGGTTCACATAAAAACACGCAACTATACTAGGAGGCACTATGGCTATAATCTATTATTTGGAAGACGATCAATCCATTGCATACATCATTGAAAAAACACTTACGAATGCGAAGTATGAAACCCAAGGTTTTACAAATGGGAAAGACTTTTTTCATGCAATAGAAAAACAAGTGCCAGACTTGGTATTATTAGACTTAATGCTGCCAAATGAGTCTGGGTTAGATCATTTAGTCAAACTTAAAAATAATCCTAACACAGCCCACATTCCAGTGATTATTGTTTCCGCATTATCCAGTGAACTTCACAAAGTTGAAGGACTCGATTTAGGAGCCGATGACTACTTAACTAAACCATTTGGAGTGCTAGAGTTAATTGCACGCATTCAGTCAAAATTAAGAAATCAAATCAAAACAAACTCACTATTTTTTGGTAACGTTAGTTTGCAATTATCCACACGTGAAGTCTTTATCGACAATGTACTAATCGTGCTCACCTATAAAGAATATGAACTCTTAAAGTTGTTTATGGAATCACCACTTACCGTTCATAGTAGAGAACAAATATTTAAAGCAGTTTGGGAGTCAGATTTGATCTTAGAATCTAGAACCATAGACATGCATATAAAGTCTTTAAGAACAAAACTACAAGAAGGCGGAGCTGACATTAAAATCGTAACCGTCAGATCAGTCGGATATAGGATGATTAATTTATGAAAAGAACATTTATAGCCTATAATTTAGTATTGATATTATTGGTCATAATTGCTTTTTTAGGTATCACCTTTAGTCTGACTAACTATGTCAGTAAAAGGCAAACGGCTTCCATGCTTGAAGTCATGTTAGATGACACAGTCATATCGTATAACTTGTCTGAGCTTTCCGATGCTGATTTCGTTAAAAATTTTGAATCCTCAAAAAGACGTATAAGCATCATCGATGAAGCGGGAAATACCATTGCTGATTCAATGATGATATCAACATCGGGGAACCAGCTCTCATACCCAGAATTAATGACATTAGGCAAACCTTATTCAAGATACTCAGAATCTTTAAAACTAAACCTAATGTATATCGCCCAAACCGCTGAAAATGGAAAATATGTCAGAGTCGCAGTGGTCATGGATGAATACATAAAATTTTCAGAACAGACGGTTTTGTTATTAGTAATCATCTCAATTACGATTGTTGGGATTGCTTTCTTTATGCTTAAAAAAACATCAAACTTGTTTTTAAAGCCAATTAAAGACGTGTCTACTTCAATTAAAACCGTAAAAGACGGT
Source organism: Paracholeplasma morum (assembly GCF_016907055.1). Lineage (NCBI taxonomy): Bacteria > Bacillati > Mycoplasmatota > Mollicutes > Acholeplasmatales > Acholeplasmataceae > Paracholeplasma > Paracholeplasma morum. The sequence goes on along the minus strand of NZ_JAFBBG010000017.1, from coordinate 7,880 downwards.
GATTATCAGTGGATACTTCCAAATTCAGATTATGAAGAAATCAACGGTTTATATCGAGAAATTAATCAGATTAACGAACAAATTGTCAATCAAATCAAAACTCTAGAATTACGTGATGAAGAACTCAAACTATTACTGAGTCATATGCAACAAGGTATATTAGTCATTGGAAGTGATCAATCTATCATTTTGTCTAATGAAAAAAGTAGAAACCTACTCAAGTTAAAAGTAAATAGCGAAATCATTGAAATTAGACATAAAGAGTTATATCAAACCATTGCTAAAGCCACTCAAGTTGACACCAATGTTGATCAAAAACTACTAATTGATCAAAGGCACTTAACAATTAAAATCACAAGCGTTAATCATCGCATATTGATCAAAGATAAAAACCCTTATGGGGTATTAGTCATCCTAGTTGATGAAACCGAACGAATTCTTTTAGAAAACAATAAAAGAGACTTTTTCGCAAATGTATCTCATGAACTCAAAACGCCTTTAACCGCAATCAAAGGATCAGCTGAACTTATTCATTATGATATGGTTAGCAAAACAGATGAGAAAATACTATCTAAAGATATCATCTACCAAGTAGAGACGATGAATAGTTTGATTCAAGATATGTTGGAACTCTCTCGTCTTGAGACAAGGCCGAAACTCGAATTAGAAGTGATTAACTTAAAATCCCTTTTGGAGTTGGTCTTGGAACAACTCCAAAGTACTGCCATAAGCAAATCTATCAAAATAGCTTTCGAAACTGAGGACATGCAAATAAAAGGCGTCATCTCAGATTTTAGATCATTGTTTAAAAACCTTATTGAGAACGCCATTAAGTATAATGTGGATGGTGGCATGATTGATATTAAACTGTATAAGAAAGATGCCATTTATTTTGTGGTCAAAGATACAGGAATCGGTATTCCTAAAGATCAAACAGACCGTATTTTTGAAAGATTCTATCAAGTGAATAAAACAAGAAGTAAGCTTCAAAACGGTACTGGATTAGGATTATCGATTGTAAAACATGTTGTGTCGTATTACAAAGGGTCAATCACCGTCTTAAGTGAACTAGGTGTCGGGACAACATTCACTGTAATGATTCCAACATAATCAAAAAAACGACTAAAACCTTTTCGAGTTTTAGTCGTTTTCAATTATGCATTTTTGAACATACCATGATCAAGCACATACATGACTTGATCTACGATTTTATCTAAATCCATATCTGTTAATGTATCTCTAAAGAGCACTTGTAATCCTACGAAGTTGGAAATACCCATTAAGATATAGGATAAAGTTTCTGTATCGATGTTTTCATCCACTTCATTGGATTTAATCCCATCTTCAAGATTCACTGTATAGGCTTTTGCAAAGTTTTCATAATATTCTTTAAATAAGGATTCGTCCACAAACATTGACTCCCAAATGATGCGATAAGATAGTGGATCTTGCCATGCAAACTTAAGAAAAGCTCTAATTCCGAGTCTTTCTTTTTCGCGTCTTGTCTGAGCACCTTTGATTGAGTCATTGATGGCTTCACGTATTTTATTACGGTAGTGTTGTAGTAGATAGACATACAAGGCTAGCTTATCATCAAAGTAAATGTAAAATGTTCCAGTAGCGATTTTTGATTTTTCGATTATTTCGTTGATGGATGTCGCTTGATACCCTTGTTTTGAAAATAGCTTCTTACCGGTTGATATGATTTTATTAAACGTTTTTAAGCCATCTTTTCTTTTGGGTAAGCGATAATTTAGTTGGTCCATATCATCACCCATAACTAGTGTAAACGATTTTATGATAAAAAACAAGGTAAAACTTTTTAAGGTCTTGACATTCATGAAAAAGGGGACTATTATATAGGTAAGATGAACATTTATTCATAGTATACAGAAAGGACATTATGGAAAAGAAAACAATTAAAGATATCAAGGTAGGAGATTTCGCTTTTTATGAGAAAACTATTACCGAAGAAGACGTGAAGCTATTTGCGGAAGTGTCAGGAGATCATAACCCTGTACATCTAGACGAGCAATATGCTAAAGCAAGCATATTTCAAAGTCGAATCGCTCATGGCGGACTTATAAACGCCCTTTTTTCAACGGTGTTAGGAACAGAATTACCTGGAGTTGGAACAATATACTTGAGTCAAGAATCCAAGTTTATTAAACCAGTTTATTTAAATGATCATATCAAAGCGATTGTAGAAGCTTTAGAAATTAATGAGGAGAAAAACCGCGTTGTTCTGAAAACGACTGCTTATAATCAAAACAATGAAGCAGTTGTCGTTGGAAAAGCCGTGGTCATGCCACCAAGATGAAAGAACAATTATTAACAAAACTTTTTGAAGAATTTGCAATTAAAGAGGTTAAACCATTAGCCAAGGAAATTGATGAATCTGAGAGATTCCCAGAAGAAACCGTTAAGATGATGGCTTCATTAGGGATATTAGGATTACCTTATCAAGGCTATGGTGGTGTAGGGGCATCTTATAAGAGTTATATTGATGCAGTAAGAATCTTATCAAAGTACTGTGCAACCACAGGCGTAATTCTTTCAGCACACACATCACTATGTGCCTCACCAATTTATTATTTTGGTAATGAAGACCAAAAAAACAAATATTTACCACGCTTAAATAAAGGAGAATCTCTTGGCGCATTTGGTTTAACAGAACCAAGTGCAGGAACAGATGCTTCTAAACAACAAACGAAAGCCATCGATAAAGGCACATACTATGAAATAACAGGCTCCAAAATATTCATCACAAACGCAATATATGCGGATATTTATGTTGTATTTGCAATGACAAATCCAGAACTTGGTCTTAAAGGCATTAGCGCGTTCATCTTAGAAAAAAATATGCCAGGCTTTAGTTTCGGACCTAAAGAACGCAAGATGGGGATTAAAGGATCTTCAACATGCGAACTTATATTTGATAAAGTGAGAGTTCCAAAAGAGAACTTATTAGGCAAAGTTGGCGAAGGATTTAAAATCGCGATGTCAACCTTGGATGGTGGACGTATCGGTATTGCAGCCCAAGCTTTAGGAATCGCTGAAGGCGCATTCGAAAGAGCTGTCGATTATGTTAAAACTCGTAAGCAATTCGATAAACCAATTTCTTCGTTCCAAAATACACAATTTAAGATTGCAGAAATGAAAACACAAATTGAGGCTGCTAGAGGTCTTCTATATGAAGCTGTAAGAGCTAAAGAAGCCAATGAGTCCTATTCTGATAAAGCAGCAATGGCAAAACTATTTGCATCAAGAACTGCCGTTGAAGTGGCTGATCAAGCCATTCAATTAATGGGTGGATACGGTTACATTAGAGACTTTGAAATCGAACGTTTCTCTAGAGATGCAAAGATTACAGAAATATATGAAGGGACTAGCGAGGTTCAAAAGATGGTCATCGCTGGGAAGGTGTTGAGATAATGCATATCGTATGTTTAGTTAAACAAGTACCAGACACAACCGAAATTAAAATCGACAAAGAAACCAATACCCTTATTCGTGCTGGGGTGATGAGTATCATCAACCCTAACGACTTAGCCGGTGTTGAAGAAGCATTAAAAATCAAAGAAAAAACTGGCGCAAAAGTCTCTGTAGTCACAATGGGGCCACCTCAAGCAGAATCGATGCTTGTAGAATTATATGCAAGAGGTGTGGATCAATGTTACTTATTAACAGATAGAGCTTTTGCAGGTTCAGATACGTGGGCAACCTCAAAGATCTTATCTAGTTTCATTAAGTCACTGGATTTCGATTTAATCATTGCAGGGTATCAAGCCATTGATGGCGATACAGCACAAGTAGGACCACAAGTTGCTGAATTTTTGGACATTCCACAAGTAACTTATATTCAAGAAATAGTGGAAACAACAAATACTCATGTCATTATTAAGAAGAAAACAGATCATGATGTTCTAACACTAAAAGTAGAACTTCCTTGTCTTACAACGGCATTAGCAGATATGAATAAACCAAGATTGATGAATGCATTTGATATCATGAACAACACTGATAAACCAGTTACTAAAGTTGGATTTAGCGATATCAATGTCGCAATCGAAGAAATTGGATTAAAAGGGTCACCAACCAAAGTTAAAAAAACTTATGTTAAGCAAGTAGAAGCGAAATCAGAAAAACAAGTTATGACACCTGAAGACGCAGCTAAGCGTATTGCAAAACTCTTGTACCCTTATATGGAGGTAGAAAATGCATAACGTTTGGATATATGTGGAACAAAAACACAATAAAGTATGTGCAGTGGGTCTTGAACTCTTAAGTGAAGCAAGAAGACTACTTTCAAAAGAAACAGTTATAAAAGCCATTTATCTAGGGGAATCTGTCAATGTGAAAGACGTTGAACGTTTAATGCATTGTGGTGCGGATGAAGTGGTTGTCATTACTGATCCATTACTAAAAGATTATGATACAGAATATTACAGTCATGCGATTACAGATTTGATGGCATCAGATAGACCAGATGTATTTCTAATCGGTTCAACCTTAGAAGGAAGAGACTTAGCACCAAGAATCTCAGCTAGAATGAAGACAGGCTTAACAGCAGATGCTACCATTCTTGCCTTTGAAGAGTCTATGGATAAACTCTTATTACTAGCGACAAGACCAGCTTTAGGTGGTAACTTGTTTGCAACCATCATTTGTGAAGACGCAATTCCACAAATGGCTACCATTAGACCTTCAATTTTTCCAATTGAAGAAAATAAAAACAGAGTTGGTAAAGTTGTAAAAGTGCCTTTCAAGGCCAATAGAAAATCCAAAATTGAAATCATTAATAAAGAACCATTAGAACACCACAAGGTTGAACTTAACAAAGCTGAAGTCATCATTGCTGGTGGTAGAGGGGTTTCAACAATGTTCTCAACACTAAAAGATATCGCTAACCTTGTTGGTGGTGAAGTTGCTGCTTCAAGAGCAGTCATTGATGCTAACATCGAACAAAAAGACCGTTTAGTAGGTCAAACAGGTACGACTGTTAGACCTAAAGTGTATTTAGCTTCTGGCATTAGTGGTGCGATTCAACACATTAGTGGTATGGATAAGTCAGAACTTATTATCGCAGTTAATACAGATCCAAACGCATTAATTTTTGACATCTCCGATGTCTCCATTATTGCAGATGCGAAAGAAGTATTGCCATTACTAAAAACAGAATTACAAGCATTAAAGGCATTAAAATCAAATAACTAAATTGTTAATGAAAATGACGCAAACTACTCTCCTTATTGTCCCTTGTATTTGCGTCTTTTTTTATTTTTTATTTTAATCGATTAATATGCAAAGAATTGAAATATTAGTCATAAAAATATGCAATTGTTATTGTAAAATCATAACTTATTATATATAATTGAAGCGGTGATACTATGTATAGAAGGAAAATTACACATGATTTATTAAAATGGTATGAAAAATCCGAAAAAGAAGTATTAATCGTAAGAGGTCCAAAGGGGATTGGAAAAAGCACAATTATTGAGAAGTTTGCCAAAGAACACTACAAAAACTTTATTAAATTGGACTTTGAGAAAAACCCTAAATTGAATGTCATTTTTGATGGAGACCTTGATTTAGCAACCATCACGAAGAAGATTACTCTGTTCTTACAAACTGAGAAATTTAGTGCCAATAATACGTTATTCTTTTTTGATGAAGTCCATTTATGTCCGAATGCGAGATTAGCGATGAAAGCATTGTATGATTCGAAAAAGTACGATTGCATAATGGCAACCTCATATTTCGCGATCAATCCAGAAAAATTTGCAGTTCAACCGTACAACCATGAAACTGTTTTAAGTATGAATAGCCTTGATTTTGAAGAGTATCTTTGGGCAAATGGGGTCAACGAAAATACGATTGACAGTCTAAAAGAATCATTTGAGTATAAAAAGCCCGTGGTAAGTTCATTACACGAAACCATGATTGATTTATTTAAAGAGTACATGATAGTCGGTGGTATGCCAGATGTCGTTAGTACATTCTTTGAAACACACAACTTCAAAACGGTATCTAAGCAACAAAACAAATTGATTCAAGTCTATGTATCAGATATGAAAAAATACCTGTCCAAACCTGACTTCACTAAAGCGGTGAAGGCAATTGAATCAATCCCGTATCAATTAGAAAAAGAAAACAAGAAGTTTCAATACGGAACCATTGAATATAAATCAACCGCTCGTAAGTATGAAAATATCATACTGTGGTTATATTATACGGATATCATCAATATTGCATTTAATGTGGACAAATTGAAACTTCCTTTTGCAAGTCACGCCAAACACGATGTATTTAAGGTTTATTTTAAGGACATTGGGCTCTTGAGTGGTCTTTATGGAGCAAATGTTCAACAATCTCTTATGCTAGGCGATGTTACGGTAAAAGAAGGGGCTTTACTCGAAGCAGTTATCGCAGATATATTGATGAAAAATGGAAGTAAGCTTTATTACTTCTCAACCAATACTACCTTAGAAGTGGATTTCTTAATCAAAGATGGTAGCGATATACTACCACTGGAAGTCAAAAGTGCAGATAACACAAAATCTAAAACGATGAAGACGTTATTTGAGAATTATGGGTTAAAAAAAGGATTTAGACTTGGGTTTGAAAACCTAAGCGAATCAGATGGGGTTTTCAAGATCCCGATTTACTTGTCTATGTTTATCTAAGAAAGAAGGCATTTTATGAAAGATTTTTTACTGAGTCTTGATCCATGGGTTTTAGCATTATTGGCTGGGACATTTACCTGGGCGTTAACTGCTTTGGGTGCAGCCTTAGTTTTTCTATTTAAAACAATCAATCGAAACATTTATAACTTAATGTTGGGGTTTGCTGCTGGAGTCATGATTGCTGCCTCAGTTTGGAGTTTATTAATACCTGCTATTAATATGGCAGAAGAACAAGGAGCAAATGCTTGGTTGGTCGCATCTATTGGTTTTTTAGCTGGTACTGTGTTCTTGTTTGGGTTTGATAAATTAATTCCACATATGCACTTTGGGGATAAAGAGTTACGTGAAGGGTTAAAGGTCAAACTCCCAAAATCCGTTTTGTTAGTTTCTTCTATCACGCTTCATAACATTCCAGAAGGGCTTGCTGTTGGGGTTGCTTTTGGGGCAATCGCTTTGGCTGGAGATCCTAATATCGCATTAATGTCTGCAATAGCTGTTGCTCTTGGGATTGGAATCCAAAACTTTCCTGAAGGTGCGGCGGTATCGATTCCATTAAGGCAAGAAGGCAACTCGAGATTAAAAGCGTTCTTGTACGGGCAGTCTTCTGCATTAGTAGAACCAGTAGCTGCCGTTATTGGGGCGTTAATGGTTACAGCAATTAGTAGTTTCTTACCCTATGCATTAGCTTTTGCAGCGGGCGCAATGATTTATGTAGTAGTAGAGGAACTTATTCCAGAAGCATCTGAAAAAAGCATGGAAAATCAAGAACATGTTGCAACCTTTGGGTTTGTCTTAGGATTTGTTATCATGATGATTCTAGACGTAGCATTAGGCTAATGGTTAGCGAGCAATCGCTAACTTTTTATTAAAAAAACACATCAAATGAAACTATTTAATGTGTTTATACTATCGTATTATTATGCTTTTGTTTTATAGACCGTTACAAGTTCGTGATAACTCGTTCTAGTTACTTCCATTAATCCAGGGGTAATTGGTCTTGATTCTTTAGGGCCAGCATGCATGGATCTATGTAAATCTGAACCTTCCCATTTAACACCCCAATCAAGAAGTCCCCTACCTCTATAGGTGGTGGGATGAATTGATTTATTTTATATTTACAAAACATAATAAATAATGTTATAATAAAGGTGTATTCATACACGTTTCTGCACTCTACTGAAAGCCAAGGTGACC
>NZ_JAFBBG010000016.1 GCF_016907055.1 Paracholeplasma morum | reverse complement strand
ACTTGGTATTGAAACAAAAGTCATCCATGAAGCCTATACATCAAAAGCATCTTATCTAGATCAAGATGATTTCGTTAAAGGAGATTTCTCTGGAGAGAGAATCAAAAGAGGTTTATATAGAAGTCTAAAAGGCATCTTGATTAATGCAGATCAAAATGCCGCATTAAATATGATTCGAAAAGGTAATCCCGATGCCTTATGGATAGGGAATAAAGGAGTGAACACTCCTAAGCGTACATACCTATTTGGTGTGTAGTTGCTTTAAATAAGACGACTTAAATCGTTAAGAGGTATGTATCATAAGTCATTCTGTAAAGGGTGATTTATTCACCTCTTTGTTCTGGTCTTGTATAAAAATGAAGGTGTCTCACAGGATGAGTTATCACACTATTTGATGATTGATAAAGCAGCAACAGCAAGAGCTTTGCAATCTTTAATCGAAAAAGGATATATTTATAAAGAGAAAGATTCTTTAGATAAAAGAGCCAATCAAATCTATTTATTAGATCTTGCTAAAGATAATCAAAAGGCCATTTTAAGGGTCTTAGAATACTGGCATCAGTATTTATTAGAGGGAATAGACGCAGACAAAGTCGATCTATTCATGAATGTGCTTGATTTTATGACAAACAAAGTCTTAAACATGGACTTTAGTACTATAGGAGGTAACGAAGATGGAAAAGAGTAATCCAATAGGGACGGAAAAAGTATCCAGTCTGATATTAAAATTTTCAGTACCAGCAATTATCGGTATGCTTGTAAGCGCACTTTATAATATTGTTGATAGAATATACATTGGTAATGCACCAGGTCTTGGTAAGGATGGTTTAGCAGGGATTACTATAGCTTTCCCATTAATGATTATCATGATTGGGGTAGGGATTTTGTTTGGTGTGGGTGGAGCAACCTTATTCTCAATCAAATTAGGCCAAAAGAGAAAAGAAGAAGCCGAACTGGTTATGGGAAATGCATTCTCATTATTAATTATTAGCGGGATAGTAGTTTCTTTAATCGGAGCACTATTCTTAACCCCTTTATTAAAACTCTTTGGAGCAAGTGAAACGGTAATGCCTTATGCCAAAGCTTACATGGGCACTATTTTCTTTGGATCAGTCTTTCAAATCGTCAGTCTTGGGATGAATAACTTCTTAAGAGCGGATGGTTTTCCTAAAATGGCCATGGCAACGATGTTTGCTGGTGCTGGTGTAAACATCATCTTAGACCCAGTCTTCATCTACGGATTTGACATGGGCATGCAAGGGGCAGCACTTGCGACGATTATAAGTCAGTTTACTTCAATGGTTTGGGTTATGTTTTTCTTTTTTGGGAAAAGAGATAACCACAAAATCTATGCCAAAAACCTAAAGATTCGCTTTTGGGTGATGGTTAATATTATCTCATTAGGAATTCCAGGATTCTTACTTCAAATCAGTTCAAGTATCTTAAATGCTGTACTGAATAAGACCCTTCAACAATACGGCGGAGACATTGCTGTATCTGGTATGGGAATCATCAATAGTGTTCAAACTTTACTATTAATGCCAATCGTAGGCCTTAACCAAGGTGTACAGCCAATTGTAAGTTATAACTATGGCGCAAAGAACTTTGCTCGTATTAAAGAAGCGATGAAGATTGCAATTACTACTGCAAGTATCATTGTCGTAGTTGGGTTTATCCTAACCAGATTATTCCCAGAACAAATCGTAAGGCTCTTTAATCAGGAAGAAGAACTGATTAAGGTAGCAGCACACGGCGTTGTCGCATGGTTTTGGATGTTGCCAGTCATTGGATTTCAAATTGTCGCATCCAACTTCTTCCAAGCCATCGGAAGACCTAAGTCTGCAATGCTGTTGACATTAAGTAGACAAATGTTGATTTTACTTCCAGCGATACTCGTACTTTCAAGACTGTTCGGTTCAGAAGGGATATTATATGCCGCACCAATCGCTGACTTCTTATCAGTTATCTTAACTGGCACATGGTTTTACTTTGGGATGAAGACATTAGAATCTAGAGCATTAGAAGCTTCAAACTATAATACTTTTTCAATAGAAGCATAAGGGGATATCCAGAGATTCCCCTTTATTTTTCTTGATTGTATAAAATCCGATAATAGTATATAATAAGTTAAGAAACTTGAGGTGGAAATGATGACAGAAAGTGTTTTAATGTTACTTTTATTAAGCTTACTACCACTCTTAATCACGTACATGGGAAAAGTCTATAAAAGCAAAGCTCCAAAACATATAAATTGGGCCTATGGTTATAGATCTCCAAGATCCATGAAGAATACGGATACTTGGGCATTTGCACACGAAACCATCGGGAAACTATGGTTATATGGCGGAATGATTTTAGAGCTCATCGTTGCTTTCACGATTATCGTTATTATGGATTTTCAAATTAAAAGTGGAGATTGGATTGTAACTTTATTTATGTTACTACCACTTGTGTTTATTTTCTTATCAATCTTCTACATAGAAAGCAGATTAAAAGGAACCTTTGATGAAACTGGTGCACGTAAGTAACTTAAATGATTTGACAATTCTTTTACATTCAACTTCATCAATTAATGGTAAAATGTAATTGGGTGATAAGATGAAGAATGTTGCATTTGTATGTGTACACAATAGTTCGAGAAGCCAAATGGCAGAAGCAATATCAAAGCATTTTGCCAGTGATGCCTTTAATGCGTTTTCTGCAGGTACTCAATTGAAAAATGAGATTAATCCAGATGCTGTAAAAACCATTCAAAAACTATATGGCATTGACATGACAAAAACGCAAACGCCTAAATTAATCGAGGTGCTTCCAAGGATTGATATCGTCATCACAATGGGCTGCAATGTCTCTTGTCCAGCGATTGAGTCAGACTATAGAGAAGACTGGGGACTAGATGATCCTACAGGCAAGAATGAACAAGCCTTTATTGATATTGCTAAAACAATTGAAATGAATGTCCTTAAATTAAAAGAAAAAATCCAATTAGGTATATAAATCAAAACGACATACTATCCCCACTAGTTGTGTCGTTTATTTTTTATTTTATGTGATTTTTTTAAGAGAAAAAAACTTATAAAAAGTAATAATTCTCTATTTTCAAATTCATATAAAAGGCTTATAATAACATCGATAGGGCTATCGCCAAGCGGTAAGGCATCTGGCTCTGACCCAGACATTCGGAAGTTCGAATCTTTCTAGCCCTGATTCATAAATAAAAAAAGCTCGAGCGATCGAGCTTATTTGTTTTTGATACGTAGGACCACACACTTTAAGTATAAGGATTCATCCCCGCCTAGCAGGGCCGGATGATCTTTGGATTGGATTCTGAGTTCCACCATTTGTGCAATCTTGTTTGCGTCTTTAGCGGCTTCTTGAAGCATTTGTAAGAAAAGCTCAATAGTCATGTAATGGCTACAACTACAAGTATATAGATATCCGCCATCATTAATTAACTTCATCGCTTGAAGGTTAATGTCTTTATAGCCATTATAGGCGTTTTTGATGCTGTCTTGTTTTTTCGCAAATGCGGGTGGGTCTAGTACAATCGTATCAAAGCTTATAGATTTTCTTTGAAAGTCTCTTAGGACTTCAAACACATCACCTTGTATTGTACTAACTTGCATAAAGCCATTTAACAAGGCGTGTTTTTGAATGTTCTGGCAGGCAAGTTCACTGACGTCCACACAAGTAACGCTTTTGGCTCCATAGTAGGCGGCATGTAAACCGAACCCACCAATGTTGGAGAAACAGTCAAGTACTGTTTTATTGGATGCATAGGGTTTAATAGCGTTGTGATTATCTTGTTGGTCTAGATAAAAACCTGTTTTTTGACCATTGATGATGTCTACTGTCATTTTTAAATGGTTTTCATAAATGTGGATTTCTTCAGGAATCTCGCCATATAAAACGCCTTTGATTAATTCCAAACCTTCTTTTTTTCTAACCTGTAAATCGCTACGTTCATAGATGCCTTTTGGTTTGAAGATTTCTACAAGTAACTTAACGAACAAGGATTTTCTCATATCAATGCCTAAGGATACGATTTGAACCGATAAGTAGTCTCCATACTTATCAACAATCAATCCAGGAATGCCGTCTGATTCGCCGAAGAATGCACGGTAGCTGTTTTTATATCCCAAATCAAGTCTTGCTTGATTAGCTGAAATGATTCTTTTCATGAAAAAAGCTTCATCGATGGGTTCGTCTTTTCTTGTAAGAATTCGTACGAATATCTTAGATGAGGTGTTTAAGAAGCCTTTTCCGATATAACGATTATCATGGCTAAATACATAGGCAATCTCACCAGATTGAATGGTGCCTTCTATTTTTGAAATCTCATTTGAATAAACCCAAGGATGGCCTTCTTCAATGCGGATTTCTTCTTTTGGTTTTAGGATTATTTTACAAATTGACATAGTTGTTCCTCTTTTTCAAGAAAAATTATACCATGCTTAAAGATTATTCGTACTCAAAACAACATTTCAATGTTACAATATAAATAAATAGATTAATAAAAGAGGTCACTATGAAACTAAACTACAAAAAGACGATTTATGTTGGACTTGCCTTTATGCTTATTTCATTGTTTTGGCAAACTTATGACGCAATTATCACTAAAATATTAATTGATAAGTTTGGGTTAAACCAGTTTTGGAGTGGTATTGTGATGGCACTCGATAACGTATTAGCGTTATTTTTATTACCACTATTCGGAGGATTATCCGATAGAACGAACCATAAGAAGGGTAAAAGAACCCCATACATTGTGGTTGGGACAGTTCTAGCGGCTTTCTTATTTGTGGGCTTATCATTCACAGATAACTTGCAACTTAAGAAACTAGAAGTAGAAACGACACTATCTGAGAAGTATGAAGACTTCGATGCATTTAGCGAAAAGACTCCAGTGACAACTTGGCAAGACTTGTATGATCGCACAGTCTTAGAAGGGTCGGAGCTAAAAGAACTTAAGATGATTATCGATGATACAGAAAACACAGATATCTTAACACTAGCGAACTATTATCAAGCTAGAGATGTTTATTATCAATATTTATCACGAATTGCTTATGATGTTACAATGTCTTCACCTACGGTATTTATCGTATTTATTGTGATGTTACTCTTCACGTTATTTGCGATGTCTATATTTAGATCACCTGCAGTATCACTAATGCCTGATATTACAACCAAACAGCTAAGAAGTAAAGCCAACGCAGTCATTAATTTAATGGGGGCTTTAGGTGGAATTACCGCTATCCTTATGTTACAACAGTTTAAACTAGACAAGCATTCAATGGTCAGCTACGCACCAGCATTTATATTTGTTGGGGTGGTGATGATTGTGTTATTAGTCATTTTCTTATGGAAAGTGAATGAACCGAAGTTTGTTAATGAACGTCTAGAATTTGAAGCAGAAAACCACATTATAGATGAAGAAGAACATGAAGATCACAAAAACCTTCAAAAAGGGAAATTCATTTCATTAATGTTAATCTTAATTTCTGTATTCTTATGGTTTATGGGCTATAACGCTGTTACAACCAAACTATCAGACTATGCACCAAAAGTCTTAAATATGGGTTTTTCTACACCATTATTAATCGCACAAGCCACTGCGATTGTCGGCTTTATTCCAATCGGGATATTATCAATTAAACTTGGCAGAAAGAAAACCATTCTGTTTGGTGTATTGTTACTAACGATTTGTTTTGGCTCTGTGTATTTCTTAACTGAGAAGACAAGCATATTATTATATGTCGTATTAGGGCTTACGGGGATTGCTTGGGCCTCAATTAACGTTAACTCCTATCCAATGGTAGTTGAACTATCTAAGGGGTCTGATGTAGGTAAGTATACAGGTTATTATTATGCATTTAGTATGGCAGCACAAATACTAACACCGGTTTTATCTGGGCTTCTCATGGACAACTCATCTCTTGGAAGAAAAGCTTTATTCCCATATGCAACTGTGTTTGTTGTATTAGCATTCTTCACGATGTTATTCGTTAAACATGGGGATGCAAAACCAGAGAAGAAGTCACTGCTTGAGAATTTTGACGTTGATATGGATTAATACGATCAAGTGTTTACCGACTAAGGTAGACACTTTTTTTCTTATTAATGGAAAAAAAAGCCCAAAAACACTATACTAAAGATAGAGGTGATCCTATGAAATTCAAACTCACTTATGCACTTTTTCTCGGTTATACAGTAGTTCATTTAGTCTTTTTCTTTAGAAATGATGGGGCTTTATTTGAGACTATGAAATTAGAGTCTGACTTATTAGTATTATCAATATTCACCTTAATGGGGATGATTCCGCTTGGGTATTTCATTCACTTAAGAAGCATGTATGAAATTGACGTAAAAGGTTATATATTGATTGGGTTATCCTTTCTATTTGGGGCGTTTGCCTTAATCCCTTATTACTTTTATGAACACAAACCAAAAAAAAATCAGAAAATAGATTCAAGATTTCTACTATTATGGATTGTTATATCCTTGTTTATTCTTACATTTGGTTTATTTTTCGGGTCTATCAAAACCTATAGTGAATTATTCGTTAAGGATTCATTTATCCATATAATGACGCTAGATTTTTGTTTCTTAGTCTTATTCACTTTCAGCAGGTTGCTGAAAAAAATTTACTAAAAAAGAAGGAATCCCGCGGATTCCTTCTTTCATTATTTTATTTTTGTTGGGATAAATCCTTCGAAAACAGCGTTGTCATAATGAGTTCTCATGTAGTCAAGTTCTTGTTCAGTCTTAGCTGCATAGGCCAAAATTTTGACACCTTTTTTCTTTTGTTTTTCAATGTATTTGTTGGGGATATCTTTTAATCCGTAATTGACAAAATCTGGTTTCGTTAGTTTGTTGGTAATTAGTGTTTTCATCATCCATTTGGTGATGAAGGTAAAATTAGAGTCTCTAAAGAACTCACTGATTTGACCTCTTATGACTTCTTTGGCATTTTTCTTATACCAATAAACGATATATGGGTTATAAGATTGAATGACGATTGGGCTATTAATCTTTTTAATGATATTGTAAACCGTTTCTGCATGTCTCGCTTTATCGCCAAATGGCTTAATTTCAATCATGATGGGGACACGGTTATTGATGTAGTCTAATACCGCTTCTAAGGTATGGATGGTTTCGTTGGAATCCATAATCTTATAGTCTTTAATCATTTCATAAGTTACATCTTTTAGAGCCATATCAATCCCACATAATCTTTTTAAGTTCTTATCATGGAACACTACTACAGTTCCATCTTTTAAAATGTTGGTGTCAAGCTCGATTCCAAAACCATGTTTAATCGCTTCATCAAAAGCTTTTAGAGTATTTTCATAAATCCCTTTGTCGTGATTGTGCAATCCGCGATGGGCGTATAAGTGGTTTGTTAAGATGTCTAAGTCTTTCATAGGGTCACGCTCCTTACTAAAACTATAACAAAAGTTAGAAAATAATGAAATAGTTTCACTTGAAAAAGATATATTTATCTTAGGATAAGTGATATAATTTTTTTGGATTGAGGGATAGAATGCATAGAGTAGAATTACTAGCACCTGCAGGCACAAAAGCTTCATTTATTGGAGCAATCAATGCAGGGGCAAACGCGATATTCATGGCTGGCCAGAGGTATGGTGCCAGAGCGTTTGCCGATAATTTCAGTGAAACAGAATTAGAAGAATCCATCTTTTACGCTCATACTCGGGGTGTAGAAGTTTATATTGTTGTTAATACATTAATGTTTGACAATGAAATTGAAGCGTTGTTATCGTATACAGATACGCTAGTTAAACATAAAATAGACGCTTTAATCGTCCAAGATTTAGGCCTAATTAAGCTTTTTTGTGATCGATATCCAAATACACCAATTCATGCATCGACTCAAGTCAATGCACACAACATCGCCCATGTGAAGTTCTTAAAATCCTTGGGGGTTAAACGCGTGATTCTCGCTAGAGAAACAAGCATTGATGTGATTAGACAAATTAAACAAGAGATAGATATTGAATTAGAAGTGTTCATTCATGGGGCGCTTTGTGTGTCATATTCGGGAAACTGTTTGATGAGTTCAATCTTAAACAAGCGTAGCGGAAATCGTGGGGCATGTAGCTACAGTTGCCGTTTACCTTACGAACTTATAAAGGATGATGAGGTCATCTCAGAGTCTTCATATTTAATGAGTGCTAAAGACTTAATGACTATTGAATACATTAACGAGTTAATCGAAGCTGGTGTAGATTCCTTTAAGATTGAAGGACGTATGCGTAAACCAGAATACGTCATTCAAACCGTATTGTCCTACAGAAAAGCGATTGATGCGTATTTGGAAAACAAGACTATTAACACGAAAGAAGAAATATCTAAACTCGAAAGAGTGTTTAACAGAGACTATACTAAAGGCTATATGTTTAATGAAATTCCTAAAGACATTAACAACAGTTACAGACCAAATCATGTAGGGATTAAAGCTGGGGTTGTCTTAGACTATCAAAAGGGGTTTGCGACAATAAAGCTATCTGAACCTTTGATAAACGGCGATGGCTATCGAGTCATTGGTGAGATTGATTATGGCAATGATGTCACCTATATGGAAGATAAGACTGGAAAAATCATTAAAGAAGCTTATCGAGGACAAACAATCAAACTTGAAGTTAAACAAAAAGTAATCAAAGGCTCAGACTTATATAAAACAACCGATAGTGCTTTGGAAAAAGGATTGGAAATCTATCTAAACACAAACTATAAGGTCTTCCCTCTTAAAGGGTATGTTAAGGCCTATGTGGGTAAGAAACTAACTCTATCGGTAAGTGTTGGCTCGAAAGTACTTGAGGTCTCTTCTGAAGAGGAACTAGCGTTTGCGATTAATCAGCCAACATTAGAAGATTCTATCATGGATAGTTTTAAATTGGGAGACACCCCATTTTACTTTGAAGAACTCATTGTATATACGGACCAATTAACATTTGTTCCTAAGAAAGTTATTTCTGATTTAAGAAGACAAATGGTAGAAATGATTTACCAAACACAAACGATAAGAACTGAAAGAACGATTAAACCTTCAGTGTTTCATAATGGTTTTGTTTATAATGACCAAGAATCCTTAATCGTTAAGGTTCATACAAAAGATCAAATGAAGGCAGCTATTGAAGCGGGCATCGAAACCATATATTATGATGATATATTGGATATTACTGGCATAGAACATTCTAACTTAATTCCAGTTAAAAAACGTATTTATGAACAAGACTCTGATTATTTAATCAAAGGACCTTCAGTAATCAATGAAATAGGCATGTTAATTCACAATGAAACAAAATACCCCCTTTATGCAGAGGAGTTTTTAAATGTCACCAACATTTATACTGCCAATGTGTTGTCTAACTTTGGGGTAGAAAGAATTACCCTTTCATCAGAACTAGATGCCCCATTGGTGAGTGAGTTTTCAAATCGCTATTTAACTCAATTTGGCGGAAGACCTAATCTCGAGATGGTTATTTATGGAAAGAAAGATTTAATGATTTCTAAATACTGCCCGGTTGCGAAAAGTTATGGATACAAACCTAATTGTAAGCTGTGTTTCAAAAATCAATACTATCTTAAAGATCAATCAAACGGGAAGTTTGCCTTACTCAATGATGGAAATTGTAATATGCGCATTATGGATTCAATGCCAGTGGTTTTAATCGATAAAATAGAATCGCTTAGAAATGCCCACATAAAGACATTTAGACTCGATTTCACGACTGAATCATCTAAGCAAACTAAAGAGATTATTTTATCATTCAAGAGGGCGCTTGAAGGTAAAGTCAAGGCTTTGAACATACTGAAGTTTCGAACAGGTAGATACGTCTAGTGTGTTTTGTCTTTTGATGTCTAATTATGTTTGTTAAAAGTACTTATTTTTGCTATACTATTTTTATGGGCGAAGCCTAGTAAAAAAACAATGAGGACTTGTATGGAACCAAAAAATAACAATAAACGACAACAAATAGTCGCATTTATTAAGGAATACAATTTAATTATTTCTTTTTTCTATGAGTTGTTTTTTGTTTTATTGGGACTTGTGTTACTTGGATTGTTGATAGATGAATGGTTGAATACTAAACCACTATTTACAGCTGGTTTCGCACTCCTTGGAGCTCTATCAAGCATATTTAATCTATATAAACGTTCAAAAAGGGGTAAGGCATGAAAACATTACATGATTTTAAAGATAACTTTAAATACACGTTAGTATTGATTGCGGTTAGCTCTATTGTTGCTTTGTTCTTATTTGGAAAAGCAGTAGCTATCTCAATTATCTTAGGTGGTGCTGGTATTATGTGGGGAATGAGTTATTTAGCTAAAAGTAACAGTAAACTCCTTACTGGAACCGTTAAACACAGTCCATTTAACGTTTCATATTTGTTTAGACTAGTTTTGTATGGGGTTTTATTATATGTATCATACAGCATAGAAACCTTGAATATATTTGGAACACTTTATGGCTTATTGACCTTTAAGATTTCATATTATGGAGTGGGGCTATATAGAGTGTTTAGAGGAGGTAAATCATGATCTCGTTTTATAATGGGCTTTCATCGGCCATGAAAGGCAGTATTGCTGTCATGGTTGCCATTGCAGTTATTAGTTTTTTGGTGGGGAGAAGAGTTAAGAAACTCGATCCGCAAGAGCTTCCAAAAGGTGGAATGTTTATCGCTGTTTTGTTTGTAGATATGGTGAACAATATGATAAGACCAATGTTCCCAAAATACTTTAAGCAGTCGGCACCAATCATTATCACAATGTTCATGTTTGTATTACTTGCAAACCTCTCGAGCTTATTCGGATTTACAGCACCTTTATCCAATATCAATATTGCCCTTAGTGTGAGCATTATTGTATTCCTAACCATCCAAATTGGTGCAATGATTGTTCATAAACCGAAAAAACGTGCACAAAGTTTGTTATCACCAAGCCCGCTTTTCTTACCACTTAACCTAATCGGTGAGTTTTCAACACCATTTTCTATGGGAATGCGTTTGTTTGGTAATTTATTGAGTGGATCGATCTTATCCATTCTAGTATATAGTTTCACATCTTATTTTGGAATCATTGCAGGCGCATTTATTCTGCATCCGATTTTTGATGTGTTCTTTGGGGCAATACAGGCCTACGTGTTCTTAAACTTGTTTATCATCTTCCTCAGCTTAGCTGTAGAAGATTAATAATAAAAAAATAATAGGAGGAATTTTCACATGATAGATTTTGCAGAAGGTATGAAGTATTTAGCAGCCGCAATTGCAGTATTCACAGGTATTGCACCAGCGCTTGGTCAAGGATTTGCTGCAGGTAAAGCAGTAGAAGCCGTTGGTAGACAACCAGAGGCAGTTAATGAAATCCGTTCAACGTTACTATTAGGTGACGCTTTAGCAGAAACAACAGGTATCTATGGTCTTGTTGTTGCAATCATTCTAATTTTCGTTGCATAATAGTCTTTTTTAAGGAGGTAAGCATATGTCGCTTGCTGAGAAATTAAGTGATTTCGTTAGAGAGTCTTTGGGACTTCTTTTCGGATCTGGTCTTGAAGAAATTATTATTCAAATAGGTGGAACCATCTTACTTGTGATAATAGTAAGAAAGTATTTTTGGAAACCATTAACGGAGTTTCTTGATAAGAGAAAAGCGTTTATGCAAGAAGAAATGGCTGCCGCTGAATTGATGAAAAACGAGGCTTTGAAGATTAAAGAAGATACAACAAAGGAAATCTCTGATTTAAGACAAACCGTCGCATCTTCGTTAGAAATCGCAAAGAAAAACGCTGAGAAAGAACGAGAATCAATCGTTTCTAAAGCAAAAGAGGATGCAAACAGAATCAAGAAACAAGCTGAAATAGAAATCGAAAGAGATATTGAAAAAGCTCAAGCTCAAATCAAGAAAGAAATTATCACAGTAGCCAAAGCACTTACTGAAAAAGTGATTTCTGAAAACATGGATGACAAAAAATACGAAACTTGGGTGGATAAAGCCGCTTCTGAGGTAGATTTATGACCAACGTTAGCTTTCAATACGCTGAAGCCATCTTTGCTTTAGCGTCTGAGAAACATAGCGAGTACGAGATATTAGCTATCTATGAGACGTTTTTAAGTGTTTTCAATGAGAGTTTGAGAAATACTCTTTTGCATCCGAAGATCACTAAGGTTGCGAAAAAAGAAATCGTCGGTTCTTTAAAACTCGGTTCTCTTTTTACGCATTTCTTGTTTGTTTTAATTGATAAAAATAGGATTGGCGATTTGGATTCAATCTATGTTGAGTTCAAACGTTTGATTGATCACAAAGAGAACGTTCTAAGAGTAGTGGTAACTTCTAAGATTCCACTTTCTAAAGAACAACTACTAACCATAGAATCCTCTTTGGAAAAAAAGCACAAACGAAGAGTCATCATTGAAACACGGATTGATCCTAAGATTGTTGGAGGTCTCAAATTTGCCTATGAAGGCAATGTTGTAGATCACACCATCAATCATTACATCAATTCTTTAAGTGATGCTTTGAAAGCATAAATAGAGGTGATTATATGAGTAAGATAAACCCAGTAGAGATTAGTTCTTTGATCATAGAGCAAATCAAAAAGTATGAAAATGATACTAAGACCGATCACGTAGGGACAGTCATTAGTGTCGGAGATGGTATTGCACTAGTTCATGGTTTAGACAACGCTATGAGTGGAGAACTCTTATTGTTTCCAAATAACGTTTTTGGACAGGTTCTTAACCTAGAAAAAGATTATGTTGGTGCGATTCTTTTGAGTGATTCAACATCTATTAAAGAAGGCGATGTTGTCAGGACTACGGGCAGAATCCTTGAGGTTCCGGTTGGAGATGCATTAATCGGGCGAATAGTTAATCCGCTTGGACAACCAATTGATGGATTAGGCAAAATTGATACATCTAAAACACGAACCATAGAAAGAAAAGCCACAGGTGTTATGGACCGTCAATCCGTAAATGAACCTATGCAAACCGGGATAAAAGTACTGGATGCTTTAGTACCGATTGGTAGAGGGCAACGAGAATTGATTATCGGAGATAGACAAACAGGCAAAACAACGTTAGCTGTCGATACAATTATCAATCAGAGAGATAAAGATGTTATATGTATTTATGTCGCGATTGGACAAAAAGAATCTACAGTTGCTGCATTATATGAAACCTTGAAAGATCATGGTGCGATGGATTACACAATCATCGTTAGTGCTTCTGCAAGTGAACCATCACCATTACTATACTTAGCGCCATATAGCGGTGTTACAATGGCTGAAGAGTTTATGTTTGAAGGTAAAGACGTTTTGATTGTCTATGATGATTTAACTAAACATGCGATTGCTTATCGTGAGTTATCATTGCTTCTTAAGAGACCTCCAGGGCGTGAAGCGTTCCCAGGAGATGTATTCTATCTACACTCGAGATTACTTGAACGTGCTGCAAAACTAAGTGATAACTTAGGTGGCGGTTCGATTACAGCATTACCAATTATTGAGACTCAAGCAGGCGATATTTCAGCATATATTCCCACAAACGTCATTAGTATTACGGATGGACAAATATTTTTACAATCAGACTTATTCCATAGTGGTATTAGACCAGCAATTAATGCGGGGTTATCTGTAAGTCGTGTTGGAGGCTCTGCGCAGATTAAAGCCATCAAAAAGGTTTCAGGAACGTTGCGCTTAGATTTAGCATCCTTCCGTGAATTAGAAGCATTTACGCAATTTGGTTCTGATTTAGATGAAGCTACTAAAGCAAGACTTGAACGTGGTAAACGAACAGTTGAAATCCTAAAACAAGGATTACATGAACCAATGGCCATCGAAGAACAAGTATTATCTATTTTTGCGCTAACCAGAGGATTTTTAGATAGCATTAAATTAGAAGATATTAGACGTTTTGAAAAAGGTATGATTGCTTTTTTCAATAATGATCAAGAAGGTATGAAGATTTTGGATGAAATCAGACAAACGAAATCACTGCCTGAAGAAAGAAGACTTGTAGCACTAGTTAATAACTACCTGCTTCAATTCGTGTAGGTGTTTTATGGCATCTATGAGAGATATCAAAGGACGAATACACGCAACTAAAAAAACATCACAAATTACCAATGCGATGTATATGGTATCTGCCTCAAAATTAAAGAAGGCGGAAAGAGCCATCGTTAGTTATCGTCCCCTTATCAATAGACTTAATCAAATCATTCAAGGTGTTTTATCCACTAATGAAAACGAACATCCACTAATAACCCCTAGGAAAGAAGACATGATATGTTATATTATTGTTTCTTCAGATAGAGGGTTAGCTGGACCACATAACGCAACATTGTTTAGACGTTTTCAACAGATGATTAAAGATAAAGGCCCACATCCATTTGTGGTAGCTGCTATCGGACAAAAAGCCTATGATTTTGCGAAAAGAAATAAGTATGACCTCATTCATGATAAAGCTATTCATGTTAGAGATGATATTCAGTTTGTAGATTTTGTGGATATTACACAAACATTTATGAGTTTGTATAATCAAAAAGAAATTGACAAGATAGTCGTTATATATAATAAATATGTTAATACGATTACTCAAATAGTAGAGGAAAAACAACTGTTACCAATTGTCTTTGAAGAGGATGATGAAGAACAGGTTCATATTTCCTATCTCTATGAACCAGGTAAAACGGAGATTATTAATCATTTGTTACCGATGCTTGTAGAGAATCAACTTTACGGTTATATTTTAGAAGCTAAAGCCAGTGAACACGCATCTAGGATGACAGCAATGAAGTCAGCAACAGACAATGCGAAGGACATCATTAGAGCTTTGGAACTTCATTATAATCGTGCGCGCCAACAAGCAATTACAATAGAGTTGACAGACATCATTGGTGGAGCCAATGCAGTCAACTAAAGGAGGAAAATGATGAACAAAGGAAGAGTTGTTCAGGTCATGGGGCCGGTCATAGACGTTGAGTTTGATTCGAACTTGCCAGAGATTAACCATGCCTTGCTCATAGATGAAAAAAACAACGCTGGTTTACAAGTTAAACTAACACTAGAAGTATCCCTTCATCTTGGTAACGGCATTGTCAGAACAATCGCTATGGATTCAACTGACGGAGTATCACGTGGCATGTTAGTAACTAACACAGGCAAACCAATTTCCGTTCCAGTAGGTAGAGAAACGTTAGGACGTATTTTTAACGTCCTTGGCGAAGCGATCGACCAAAAAGATCCACTTGGATCTGCGGTTAAACGTATGCCTATTCATAGACCAGCACCAAACCTAGATGAATTATCCAGTCAAGTTGAAATACTTGAAACAGGAATCAAAGTTGTTGATCTTTTAGCACCCTATATTAAGGGTGGTAAGATTGGACTTTTCGGTGGAGCAGGTGTTGGCAAAACAGTTCTTATTCAAGAATTGATTCATAATATTGCACATGAACACGGAGGTATCTCTGTATTTGCTGGTGTTGGAGAGCGTACTAGAGAAGGTAACGACTTGTATTCTGAAATGACAGAAAGTGGCGTAATAAACAATACAGCGATGGTTTTTGGGCAAATGAACGAGCCACCTGGAGCACGTATGCGCGTTGGGTTAACAGGATTAACCATGGCTGAGTACTTTAGAGATCAAGAGCACCAAGATGTACTTTTATTCATAGATAATATTTTCAGATTTACACAAGCTGGTTCTGAAGTAAGTGCCCTTTTAGGACGTATGCCTAGTGCCGTTGGATACCAACCGACATTAGCAACCGAAATGGGTAAACTTCAAGAGCGTATTACATCAACCAAAGAAGGATCCATTACATCCATTCAAGCGGTTTATGTCCCTGCAGATGACTATACTGACCCTGCACCAGCAACAACATTTACACACTTAGATGCAACTACCAACCTTTCAAGAAAGATTGCGGAAGAGGGCATTTACCCTGCTGTGGATCCATTAGCATCCACTTCAAGAGCACTATCGGTGGAAATTGTTGGTGAAGAACATTATAAAGTAGCTCGTGATGTTCAAAAGACCATTCAAAGGTATAATGAACTACTAGATATTATTGCAATCTTAGGTATGGATGAACTATCCGAAGATGACAAACTCATCGTTCATAGAGCTCGCCGTATTAGATTGTTCTTAAGCCAAAACTTACATGTAGCAGAACAGTTCACCGGACAACCTGGTAGATATATTAAAGTGGCTGATACTGTAAGAGGATTCAAAGAGATACTTGAAGGTAAACACGATGATTTACCAGAAGAAGCATTCCGTTTGGTTGGTAATATCGAAGACGCAATCGAAAAAGCTAAAAGACTATAGGTGATGATATGCAATTAATTGTAGTTACACCTCAAGGAAAACTCTATGATGAACAGGTTGATTATGTTGTGGTATCTTCTAATACAACAGGACAGTATGCCATAAAGAAAAATCACTTACCAATTATTTCAACCATTGATAAAGGGTATGTGAAAATGGTCAAGAACGGTGAAAACATGTTTGTTGTCATTTTGAATGGCGTTGTAGAATTTAGTGAAAACGTCTGTAAAGTGATTTCACAAGAAGCGCAAATTGGTTCTTCAGAAGTTAGTGCTTTTGAACATTTGTTATCAGTTCGTAAAGAACGTCTTGAGGAAAACAAGAAACGTCAAACCGACTTTGGTAAAGCAGAAAAAGAACTTATCGAAAATATACAAAAAGCAAAAGCAAGTAAACTATAAATTATGCTTTAGAATCAAAAACACTTTCAATCCCAATTTGGGCGAAAGTGTTTTTTTATTTAATCTAGTCTATAATCTAAAGTTAGGCGAATTAAGATTGACTGTGCTTTTTGATAATCCATTTATCCAATAAATATAAGTAACTTGGTAAGAAGAGAGTGGTCACAATAAATGCAAATACGGTACCTCTACTTAACAACAATCCAATGGTTTTAATTGCATCCATATCCGACACAATAAATTCAATTAAACCAGCAACTGATAGGATTAAGGCGGATAGAATTAATGTTGGTAAAGATTTAGATATCGCAATATGAAGCGCCTCTTTCTTGGACAAAGATTTACGTTCTTCAATGTATCTAGAACTTACTAATACGGCATAGTCGATGGTTGCCCCAAGCTGAATGGACATTACTACTAGGTAACCGATAAATAATACATTATCACCAGTTAAAGTACTTAATCCGATATTCATCCAAATACTGGATTCTATCACTAACAATAACAACAATGGTAATATCAAGGATTTAAATACGATACCAACCACTAAACCAACCAATACTAAGGATAGAATTAAGATAAGTAAGTTATCTTCTAATACCATTTGCCTGATATCCCCTGTTGATGGCATGATTCCAATGTAATAAGCTTCATTAAATGTCTCTTCAACTGTATCGCGGATGGTTTGATCCAGTTCATAATAAGCTTTAGATTCTTTGTTGATGTTAATGTTTAGGATGATTCTACCATAACCATTACTTAAGAATCCTAATTTGATGGTATCAGGGATTAACGATCTTGGGATACTTGGGTCAACGGTTGTAACTAAGGATTGAACCGAAGTTACTTCAGGGATCAATGAAAGTTCTCCCACTAAATTGACTTCATCTATAACCGATTGTTCTTTAAATAAGATGACATAAGTATTGTTAGCTCCAAACTTGTCTGTGATTGCTTCATTATCATCGTATACTTTTGATCCTGCGCTGGATGAATGTGTTTGATAAGTGAATGTAGTCTTGGTTTGAAGGAATAAACCGAAACCGACAAATAGGATGAAAAGAATTCCAAATAGAGTTTTCAAACTTACAATCTTATTCGAGAGTTTTGTAAACTTAGGCATAAAGACTTTATGTTTGGTTTTACCAATGAGTGGGTATAGTAAATAGACCATCGTTGGCATTAAGAATATCATGGATAAATAAGAGAATATGATCCCTTTTGCAAGAACAATCCCAATGTCTAATCCAATCTTATACTGCATAAACATTAATGCAACAAATCCAAATATGGTTGTAAAACTGGATGCGGTAATTGACTTAAAAGAGGATTTCAATGCGTGTTTAATGGCATCCCCCTTAGGCAATGAGTCGTTATCATGTAATCTGTGTAGGAAGAATAACGAATAGTCAAAAGACATTGCTAACTGTAAAGCCATTGCCATGGTCATGGTAATAAAGGATATTTCTCCTAACAAGAGATTTGTGCCCATATTAAGGATGATAGCAACCCCTAGTGATACTAATACTATGAGTGCTTCAATATATGAATGTGTAAACAAAATAAGCAAGATAATGCATACTGGAATAATCAATACCATGATGAGCAATAGCTGCTTATTGGCAATATCTCTGGCATATTTATTATCAACCGCTTCACCTCTAATGTGAGTTGCTAAGTCTTCAATTTCTTTAATGGTTTCATCGAGTCTTTCATCGTACCCATCTAACCCTAAAGCAACCGTAATCTTATAGTAGTCTCCGTTAATAAATGGATCTTTAAGAGCACTAGGAATGAACTCGATTGGCGTCACGGATAAGTCCACATAATCATCTAAAAAGATAACATTATCGACGTAATCCATCGATATAATGGCTTGTTTCACTGTTATGGCATCCCTTAGTTCACCTTTAACAACGACCTCTAACTGTGTTTGTTTTCCAAAGGACTCTTCGAGCACCTCGATTCCTTTATATGTGTTCGAATCTTGGCTTAAATATTTTGTCATATCATAATTAGACTTGACAAAGAAACTCATGATTATGCTTGCCAAAACCAACAATGATGTTACAACTAAAGTGATCACTCTACCCTTTTTTGTTAAAAAATAGCTCATAATCTTTCCCCTTTCAAAAACTATAAATGTTTATTTTAAATGCCTATTTAAATTATAGTGTATTTATGATATAAATAAGATATGAAATGGCATTTAAAACCTATTTTCAAATTGAGTTTAAGGAGGCACTATGAGAAACAAAGAAATCAAGGATTTTATCATTCAGGAAACAAAAGCCTTACTTTTAGAACGTAAAAATGTGACGATTAAAGACATTGCTGAAAGGTGTTTTATCAACATCGCATCTGTGAATTACCATTTTGGTTCAAAGGATGCATTGATCTATTTAGTGGTTGAAAAAGTCATTGAAGAACTTAAAGCAAATATTTTGATGGTTCTTCAAGAACATAAACACGAAGAAAAGAATGTTTTAATCGAGGAAATGATTAAATTCACCTATAATTTTGCTCTTGAGAATATGGGTATGCTTTACTATTTATTCATCAACCAAGACGGACAGCAAAAATCTGCAAACCTATTCATCACTACTTTTTTTACCGATAATGAGTTTACAAGAATGATCTTTAAAGAAATCAAAGTATATAGTGACTCAGCCGATAATACGACCATTTTCGCAAGATACATGATCTTGTTCTCTTCATTCTGCATGCCTTTATTCATATCGATATTGAAGTCTGATGGGGACAATTCAATCGAGACATTTAAGGATGAACATTTCAGAAACGTTTTTATTAAAGAGTTATTAAGAATCATTGATACAAACTAGAGGGATATTATGGACATAGATGAACTATTAACAAAATTAACAATAAATGAAAAGATTGCTTTACTATCTGGAGATGGTATGTGGCATCTTAAACATTACGATAAACTTGGTCTGCCTAAGTTTATGATGACCGATGGTCCTCATGGATTAAGAAAACCAAAAACCGAAGATCCGATGGGCATTGCTGAGAGTTTTTTTGCAACTTGCTATCCAACGGCTTCTCTTTTAGCCTGTTCTTTTGACGTTGACTTAATGAAAAAACTTGGCATAGCTCTTGGAAATGAAGCAATCAGCCAAGACGTTTCGATGATCTTAGGGCCAGGAATCAATGTTAAACGGAGCCCACTTTGTGGCAGAAATTTCGAGTATTTCTCTGAAGATCCATTAGTATCAGGGTTGATGGGTAAAGCCTACATCGAAGGGGTTCAATCTAAAAATGTTGGGACATGTTTAAAACATTATTTAGCCAATAATCAAGAAAAAAACAGAATGACAATCGATACGATTGTAGATAAAAGAGCCCTTTATGAACTGTATTTAAAAGGATTTGAGATAGCACTTAAAGCTAAACCTTGGGCGTTAATGACATCTTATAATAAGGTTAATGGCACTTATGTAGCTGAATCAAAATATTTCCTACAAGCGATTGCTAGAAATCGTTTTGAGTTTAAAGGCGCATTTATCACAGACTGGGGCGCAATGAACAATCGTTTAAAATCGTTTAAGTCTGGACTCAATCTAGAAATGCCTGGATCCAAAAACAATGAGCTAAAAAAAGCCTACAAGAATCATGATATATTAGAATCTGAAGTTGATAGAGCAGTAAAACCGGTTCTTTGGATGTTAAATAAGGCTAGTGAACCGAAAACAGTCGATAAGATAGATTATCATGACCTCGCGAAGAAAATAGCTTTAGAATCCATTGTACTACTTAAAAATGAATCGGTACTCCCACTTAAAACTAGTGAGAACATTCATATCATTGGTGAGTTTGCAGAAAAACCACGAATTCAAGGGTCTGGCTCGAGCATGGTTAACCCAAGAAAAGTAACAAGCCTTCTAGAAGTCTTTAAGGAATCAAACGTTAACTTTACGTATCAACCAGGATACTTCCTTGAAGATTTAGAAAATACCTCTAGATTTGAACCCGCTCTAAATGGGGTTAAGAATGCAGATAAGGTAGTATTTATGTTAGGATTGCCTGAATCATTTGAATCAGAAGGTTTTGATAGAACACACCTTAATCTACCTCACATTCAACTGGATTTACTCAATCAACTAATCGAACTAGGTAAAGAGGTTATCGTTGTTCTTCAAGGTGGAGCACCCTCTTTAATGCCTTATAAGGATAAAGTCAAAGGCATTATCAATATGTATTTAGCAGGTGAATCTGGTTATGAAGCACTGTTTGAGATCATATTTGGCCG
The DNA here is from genome assembly GCF_016907055.1 of Paracholeplasma morum. Classification (NCBI taxonomy): domain Bacteria; kingdom Bacillati; phylum Mycoplasmatota; class Mollicutes; order Acholeplasmatales; family Acholeplasmataceae; genus Paracholeplasma; species Paracholeplasma morum. Next base: position 2,323 of record NZ_JAFBBG010000016.1, on the reverse strand, counting down.
TACAAACCCTTCAGGTAAGTTGGCAGAAACTTATCCAATTAAGTTAGATGATTGTTCTAGTACACCATTTTTTCCAGGTGGAAAACACTCAGTATATTATGCAGAATCAATATATGTTGGATATAGATATTATGACAAAAAAGGTTTAATGGTCAATTATCCGTTCGGATATGGTTTAAGTTATAGTGAGTTCGAATACTCTAACCTTGTTCTCACTAAAAAAACACTTAAGAAGAAAGACCATCTCATCGTTAAGGTAGATGTTGAAAACAAATCAAATATAGATGGTAAAGAAGTTATTCAAGTGTATGTGAGTAATTTAGGACAACTAATTCATACTCCAAGCCAAGAATTGAAAGCCTTTAAGAAGGTAATGATAAAAGCCAAAGAAAAAGTGACAGTGGAGTTTGATTTATCTTACAATGACTTTAGTTATTTTGACGTGGACATTGATGATTTTAGAGTACATCAAGGTAACTATGCAATCAAAGTTGGGTCATCCTCTAGAGACCTAAATCTGGTAGAGGAAATAGTCATTCATGGAGATGACATTGACCCACAACCAAATAGTGTTTATGATACGTTGGAAAGATATATTTCCACGCATGACTTTGAAGAAATCTATGGACATTTGCCACCAAAAGACGATACGATACATCACAAGTTCGAACTTAACTCGACGATTGGAGACATTAAGCAAAAGAATATTGGAAAATTAATCTACAAAATTGGAATTAAAGAGATTAAAAAAGCCAATGCCAATGAAGCTATACGAAAAATGATGATTGAGCAATTCGAATCGATGCCTTTAAGAGCCATTCCACTATTCTCTCATGATAAAATATCATTGAAGAGAGTTAAAGGGATCATTAAGATTATGAACAAAGATTTAACTGGAGTATTCATGCTTTTATAAAGTGGGGTGTTTCACATGAACGTATTGGTTACAAAGATAAAAGGTCTTCATTGTGGTTCATGTATTACAACCATAGAACGAATCGGTATCGAGAATGGTGCATCCAAAGTAGATATAAACTTATCGACAATGATTTGTAAACTCTACTATGAGAAACTGGATGAAGAAAACATGATGAGAAGTGTAAACAATAAGGGGTATACAATCGAAAAACTCGCAATCTATAACGAGGATGAGTTATGAAACATTGTCCGAACTGTGGGAACCCAATAGAAGAACAAGATGATTAATCTTATATAGAATGGTTTATATTGGACCTATTTATACCATATCTAGGAATAATCTTATACTTTTGGTTCAATAGAAATAATAAGAAAGCTGCTAGAAGATTATTAGATGGGATACTTGGATTTATTGGGTTTATCTTATTTGCATTTATTGTTTAACTGATTTATATGGGCGCATTATGGGCTGTTTCCTGGGGTGTAGTCATTGTGGTGAGTTACTTACCGAAAAAGATTTATACTGCCCTAAGTGTGGCAGAAAAGCTGTTACAATGCCTGGTAACAGTATAACTCTCCAGTTTTATTGGTTCTTATTAGGTGCATTATTAAACATTTTTACACTATTAATATATGTATTTTATAGAAGAGTTAATAAGAAAAACGCCTCAGCTATGCTATTAGGAATGATTACGTTATTTGTCTTATATTTTATATATGAAAAATTGTTTTGATATTCAAAATTAAAACGATGATTTCATTGACAAATAGCAACCTATGGTTTACAATTACATATGACTATTAAAGGGGGAGAATCAATATGGTTTTCGAAAGAGTGAAAAAAATGATCTTAAGCGAATTAAAAGTAGAAGAATCTAAAATTTCTTTAACTGCTCGCTTACAAGAAGATTTAGGTGCGGATTCCTTAGACGCTGTTGAATTAATTATGAACATCGAAGACGAGTTTGATATTTCAATTTCAGACGAAGCTGCTCAAAATTTAAAGACAGTTGGCGACTTAGTTACATACATCGAATCACAATCAAAATAAGACCTTTGAGTCTTATTTTTTTTCTGACGAGTGGTGAAGAGTGTTGGTCACGTGTAGGATTGATATCTTAACAAAGACAACATCTCACCATCCAAAAACTGATGACAATTGAATACTAAAATATGATATAATGACAATGCCAAACAATATTAAAAAAGGAACTATAAAAGCGAGTATTTTATCCTTGAATTGTTTGGCGACGTTCCTGGGGATAAAGTACTCGCTTTTGTAGTCTAGGAACGTTCTATGTCAAATTTAACTTATTGCCCAACCTGTGGGCATCCATCCATCAAACATGGGAGAACTAAAACAGGTGTTCAGAGGTATTTTTGTCATCCATGTAAGAAGACATTT